>JAWWAN010000089.1:0-9823 GCA_033721675.1 Rhodothermales bacterium
AGGTCCTTGCCGTAGATGAACTCCAGCGTGCCGAGCAGGCCCCACGGGAGCTGCTGGTCTACGGCGAGGTTCGTCGTCCAGACCTGCGGGAACTTGAAGTCGTCCGGCATCGCGTTCAGATCGAACGAGGTCTGGAGGATCGAGTCGTCGCTCGTCTCGTGGTCGTCGGGCACCTGCTCCAGCGGGATGTTGGGGAACAGGTTGGGGTTGTTGCCCGGGTTCGAGATCACGTTGCCCACCCATACGAAGGGCACCCGACCGGTGAAGATGCCGGTGCCGCCGCGCACCTGGGTCGTGCGGTCGCCCGTGGCGTTCCAGTTGAAGCCAATGCGGGGGGACCACAGCGGCGAGGCGCCGGGCAGGTCGGCCTGGTCGATCGTCACGGGCTGGTCGTCCTCGTCGAGCAGCGTCAGCCCGGTCGAGAACGGGTTGGCGACCGGGTCGGTGAAGTAGATCGGGACGTCCACGCGGAGGCCGATGGTCAGGTTGAAGGTCGGGGAGACGAGGAACTCGTCCTGGGCGTAGAAGGCGATCTGGCCGACGTCGATCTCCTCGCCCTTGAAGGGGGTCGTCTCGGGCGTGACGAGGCCGCGGAAGTTGACGCGGCAGCCGGGGTCGAAGGCGAAGGGGTCGCACAGCGGCTTGCCCGGGTCCGTCCGGGCGAAGAAGTCGTCCAGCGACTCGAACGTCGAGCCCACGCCGAACTCATCGGGCAGGAAGAAGACGCCGTGGCGGAAGATGTTGAACGAGTTGAAGAAGAGGAACGCCTCGAAGTTGGCGCCCACGGTGACGATGTGGCGGTTGCGGAAATAGGTGAAGTTGTTGGTGATCTGGATGACGTCCTGGTCGAGGATGTTGTGGATCGAGAACGGCTCGTGGCCGAGCGTGGTGTAGGTGACGCCGCCCTCGCCGATCTCGATCGTGGGGAACGGCTCGGAGAACGGCTCGCGGAAGTCGCGGAAGCGGTTGTAGCTGGCGAAGAAGCGGTTGGCGAACGTGCCGCCCCGGCTGTTGAGCTCGAAGGCGAACGAATGCAGCTCGTTGTTGATCGCGTAGCCCGAATTCCGGAACGGCAGGCTGGTGCTGTTGGGGCCGCGCCCCGTATTGGCGAAGGACAGCACGAACGGGTGCGGCGGCAGGTCGCGGCGGGCGTCGAGGAAGTTGTAGCGGAAGCTGAGGTTGTTGCGGTCGTTGACGTTCCAGTCCAGCTTGAGCAGCAGCTTGTCGTTGTCGGTCTCGTTGACGTAGCCCTCGAAGGGGCCGGGGTCGTAGTCGTAGGCCTCGATCATGCGCTGGCGGATCTGTTGCATGACCTCGGCCTCGACGCGGCTCTTGCCGAAGCCGCCCGCGCCGTTGGTGCTGGCCGCGAAGTTGGTGCCGGGGTCGTCGCGCCGCTCCAGCTCGGCGTTGACGAAGAAGAAGAGCTTGTCCCGGAGGAGGGGCCCGCCGAGCGTGAAGCCGGACTGGTTGAACGACAGGTCCGGGTTGGCGACGACCTCCTCGCCGCTGACCGTGTTGCCGATCAGGTCTTCGTTGCGGAAGAAGCTGTAGGCGGAGGCGCGGAAGGTGTTCGTGCCGCTCTTGGTGACGGTGTTGATGTTGGCGCCGGTAAACCCGCCCTCGCGGACGTCGAACGGGGCGATGGAGACCTGCACCTGCTCCACGGCGTCGAACGGGACGGGCTCGGCGTTCGTCTGGCCGCCGGGCGCGGGGTCGTCCAGGCCGAACGGGTTGTTGAAATAGGAGCCGTCGAGCGAGACGTTGTTGTAGAGCCAGTTGCGGCCGCCGAAGCTGAAGTTGCCGTCGCTGCGGGGATCGAGCCGCGTCAGGTCGCGCGTGGACCGCTTGATCGAGGGGAGCTGCGCCACCTGCTCCGGGTTGACGAACGTGGCGGCGCCGGTGCGGTCCGCGTTGAGCACCTCGTCCTGCTCGGCCGTCACCTCGATGCCTTCGAGGCCGACGGCCTGCTCGGCGAGGCGGACGTCGAGCCGCAGGTTCTGGCCGAGGCTGAGGAAGAGGTCGCGCTCGGTGGTAGGCTCGAAGCCGACGAAGGTGACCGTGAGCGTGTACGGCCCGCCGATCCGCATATTGGGGATGTTGTAGGCGCCGCTGGCCCGCGAGACGGCGCCGTACTGCGTCCCGCTCGGCTGGTGGAGCGCCACGATGTTGGCGCCGGGGAGGGGCTCGCCGGCCTCATCCGTGACGAAGCCGCTCATGGCGGCGGTGGTGACGCCCTGGGCGCGGGCATCGGGGATGAGCACGAGGGCGAGGGCGAGGGCCGGCAGCCACGCGGACCTCGGCGAGAGCAGCATCGAGAGCATGGGCTCCTCCGGGTTGAACAGGCCGCATCGGGTGAGGGATGGGCAGGGCTCCACCAGGGACGGCCGCGACGGGCCGGGTGGAGCCCTCCAGGGTCGGTGAGTAAGGTACAGGAATGGGTACGGCCCCGCAAGCGAGAAGGCCCTGCCGGCGTGACCCCCCGGGCGCCCCTCGGAACGGCCACGCACGGCCATCGTATTGGGCCTTCCCGTGCGCGCACCGCGCCCTCCCGCCCGACTTCCGAACGCCCATGTCTTCCACGCTTTCTCCGGCAGCCCGTCTGCTGCCGCTGCTGCTGTTCTTCTGGATCCTCTCGGGCTGTGCCGCTTCCGAGCAGGTGGCCGCCCCGGCCGACCCCCCGCCGGCAGACACCACCCCCTCCGAAACCACCGCGGCTCCGGAGCCCGACGAGACCGACGACGCCGCGCCGCTCTTCGACGGCGCCCCGGACGACTGGTATCTGCTGGATCCCGAAGAAGCCGCCTTCCCCGGCGTCAGCGCGGACCGGGCCTACGCCACGCTCCTCCAGGGCAAGGCGCCCAAGAAGACCGTCGTCGTCGCCGTCATCGACTCCGGCATCGACATCGAGCACGACGACCTCGACGACAACCTCTGGACGAACGAGGACGAGGTGCCCGGCAACGGCCTCGACGACGACGCCAACGGCTACGTCGACGACGTCCACGGCTGGAACTTCATCGGCGGCCCCGGTGGCGAGCAGGTCGAGTTCGACACGTTCGAGGTCACCCGCGAGCTGGCGCGCCTGGAGCCCGTCTACGGCGAGGCCGACCCCGCCACGCTCTCCGGCGCGGCCCGCGCCGAGTACGACTACTATCTGGAGGTGAAGCAGGCCTACGAGGAGGTGCGCGCCCAGTACCAGCAGAACCTCGCCAACATCACCGGCGCGGTGCAGGCCGTCGGGCAGGCCCACGCGATGCTCGCCCAGCACTTCGGCACCGAAGACTACACGATGGACCAGGTCGCTGCGCTCGACACCTCAGACCAGATGCTCGGCCGCGCCCGCGAAATCATGCTCTACCTCGCCCAGGTGGGCGTCGACCGCGAGGAGCTGGCGCGCCAGCAGAAGTCCATCGAGAACCGCCTCAACTACGGCCTCAACCTCGACTTCGACCCCCGCCCCCTCGTGGGGGACGACTACGGCGACGCGTCGGAGCGCGTCTATGGCAACAACGACGTGGCCGGGCCGGACCCGTTCCACGGCACGCACGTGGCCGGCATCATCGCGGCGGAGCGCGGCAACGGCCTCGGCCTCGACGGCATCGCGCCCAGCGCCCGCATCATGGTCCTCCGCGCCGTGCCGGACGGCGACGAGCGCGACAAGGACGTCGCGAATGCCATCCGCTACGCCGTCGATAACGGCGCCGACATCATCAACATGAGCTTCGGCAAGGACTTCTCCCCGCAGAAGGCGGCGGTCGATGCCGCCGTGCGCCACGCCGAGGCCAACGGCGTGCTGCTCGTCCACGGCGCCGGCAACGACGGCGAAGACATCGACGTGAGCCGCAACTACCCCACGCGGTACTATGCCGACGAGGCCGAGGTGGCGACGTGGATCGAGGTCGGCGCGTCGTCGTGGGAGGGCCCCGAGATGCTGGCGGCGCCCTTCAGCAACTACGGCAAGCAGAACGTGGACCTCTTCGCGCCCGGCGTGAGCATCTATTCGACCGTCCCGGACCAGGGCTTCGACCGTGCCGACGGCACCTCGATGGCGGCGCCGGTGGTCTCGGGCGTGGCCGCGCTCGTGATGGCGTATTACCCGGAGCTGACGGCGGTGCAGGTGCGCGACGTGCTGATGCGCTCGGCGGTGCCCTACGCCGGGCAGATGGTGGTGCGCCCCGGCACGGAGGGCGAGCCGGTGGACTTCGCCGCGCTCTCGCGCACCGGCGGCCTCGTCAATGCCTATGCGGCCCTCCAGCTGGCCGCCGAGGTGGCCGGGCAATAACCCCCCCCCACATCCCCGGGGTACGGCGCTCGGCATCCGGACGCCGCCCCGCCGTGGTGCCAGCGCCTCGCCAGGGCACCCGTAGGGACGAATCGCCATACGTCCCTACGGGTATGTATGGCGGGGCGGCGGGGCATAATCGGCCCGGGCCAGGGTATAACAGATCGTATCGAGCCCGTCGCGGAGGCCGCGATCCCGGAATCGAAACCCCAGCCGTTCGATGAGGCGGATGGAGGCGGCATTCGGCGCGTCGGCACAGGCGGTGATGGCGTCGAAGCCGGCCCCGTCGAAGCCGTAGCGGAGGAGGGCGTGGCAGGCTTCGGTGGCGAACCCCTGCCCCCAGCACGGCGGTGCCAGCCCGATGAGCAGTTGCAGCTCCGGTGGGTCGAAGAACGGCCGGTACCCCCCGAAGCCGACGAGCGCCCCCGCGGCCTGCTCTTCGATCACCCACAGCCCGTAGCCGTGCGCGGCAAAGTCGGCCTCGCTCGCCGCGATCTGCCGGGTGACGAACGCGCGCTCGACGGCCTCGTCGTCGAATAGGTAACGACGGACGGCGGGGTCGTTCCAGAGGCGATAGAGCGCGTCCAGGTCGCTGGCGGTGCAGGGCCGCAGGTGCAGGCGGCGGGTATCGAGAAGGGGGTGGGGCGGCATCATCGCGAGGCGGCAGCGTGCTGGGCGCGGCGTGCGCGGAGGGCGTAGAAGACGAGCACGCCGAGCGCCACGGCCAGCCCGAGGAATTCGCGGGCCTGCTCCACGTAGGGCCGCGCGGCGTCCATCTGCTGCGTCAGCGGCCCGGCGCCGGGCGTCGTCAGGTAATCGATGAAGCCCGGCGCCGCGAGGAGCAGGCCGGCGGCGGCGGCGGCCGTCACCAGCAGGGTGAAGGGCAGGCTGTAGCGCCCGAAGGCGGCCGTGCCGGCCACCAACGCCACGCAGCCGTAGAACAGCATCCACAGCAGGGGGTCGGGGTCATTGTACTGCACCACGGCGGCGGTGGCGAAGAGGAGCGCCAGCAGCAGGTCGAGCACGCGCAGCATGAGCAGGGCGAGGCGTGGAGAGGCGGGCGAGGAGCGGACAAGGTACGCAGCACGCCGGGGAGAGGGAAGGCCCGGCTCAGGCCGCGGCGGCGAGGGCGGGCGACCGGGCGGGGTCCTCGCGCCAGACGGCCCAGTAGGTGCCCAGCCGATGGGCGAGCGCCTTCGGCGGCTCGGCGAGGAGCCTGCGCCCGAGCGGCCGGACCTCGGCCTGGAGCTCGGCCCGGCGGCGGTCGAGGAGGCCGAGGAAGGCCCCCAGCGCCTGCACGCCCGCGAAGCGCTCCGGCTCGCCGGTCAGCACCTGGCGGAAGACGGCGAGGTCGTGCTCGTCCCCGAGGAGGCCGGCGAGGGTATCGAGGGCATCCGTGCGGGGCGCCATGACGCCGGGCCAGACGGCAGCCAGCAGGCGGCTGTGGTACCAGTGGTACTTGACGCGCTTGCGCCACTCGTGGAACGCCTCGTCCGACGGCGCGGCGTACGCGTGGTCCATGGCGCGGCGGGCACGGCCGTACGTCTTGCGCAGGCCGCCGTCGAGGGCGCCGAACTCGTCGGCGTCGAGCGGCCAGCCGTCCACGGCGTGGCGGGCCGCCTCCATCTCGGCGAGGAAGGCATCGATCCGCCCGTCGAGGTCGAACGTCTCGGCCACGTGGCGGCGGCGCAGCGTGAGCGCCCGGCGGATCGGCGCGGCGGCGCGGCGGTCCAGCGTGGCCCCGTAGTGGGCGGTCAGCGCGTCGTACGCTTCGAGGAGGGCGGTGGCGTCGCGCACGGCCGAGAGGGTGCGGGCGGCGTCCCGGAAGCGGGCGTTCTCGGCGTGGTAGACGTCGCCCAGCACGGGCCGAACCAGCCGGAGCAGCGCCCGCAGCTTCTTGCAGCGTTTGCGGACCTGGTGCACGGCCTCATGGCGGTCCAGCGCGGGGTCGTTCAGCTCGGCCACGGCCGCGTCGATCTGCTCGCGCGCGATGCGCCGGACGCCGGCGGCGACGGGTTCTTCCTGCGTGAACACATAGCTCATGCAACTCATACCGCGTCAGGGTTCCGGTTCGTCGGCGGGGGCGGGCTCGGCCCCATTGGCCGAGGGGGGTGGGCGGCCCTGGCGGTGCGCGTCGATGGCCTCGGTCCACTCCTCGCCCAGCCGCTCCTGCCGCTTTAGAAACCGGTATACCGGCGCCAGCAGCACGAAGGCCAGGGCGAGGAAACCGACGAGCGTGAGCAGGATGACGACGGTGTAGTAGTCCATCGGCGGCGGGGGTGGGCGGTGGCGGACGGGTTCTACGCGCCGGCTGGCGCCGGGTTTGGCGAGCCTGCGGAGCCCGGCAGCGTGCCGGGGGCACCCGGGTTCGTGAAAAAAGGATCGATAATCACAATTTTGTTACCTTACTATGGAGGCCGCGCCGGATATTCGCCCTCTGGCTTTCACCCACCAGTGCAGATCGCAGCATGGCTCCGGACCAGGTACGGATGTTGATCGTCGAGGACGACGCCGATACAGCGCTCGCCCTCGACGAGTTTTTTGCGATGATCGGATACCAGACGCATCGGGCGGAGGACGGGTCCGAGGGGCTTCAGATGATGACGAGCCTGCCCCCCTACGACATCGTCTTGCTGGACGTCATGCTGCCCGGCCTCAACGGCTTCGACGTCCTGCGCGAGGCGCGCAAGGCGGGCGTGGACTCTCCGGTCATCATGCTCACCGCCAAGATCGGCGAGCAGGACCGCCTCCAGGGCTTCGAGCTGGGCGCCGACGACTACGTCGGCAAGCCCTTCAACGCCGACGAGCTGGCCGCCCGCGTGAAGGCCGTCCTGCGGCGCAGCAAGGCCCCGGCCGAGACCCCGATGGAGGTCTTCCGCTTCGGCGACGTCGAGGTCAACTTCTCCAGCCACACCGCCCGCCGCGCCGAGGGAGTCATCGAGTTCACCTCGCTCGAGTTCGACATCCTCCGCTACTTCATCCAGCACCGGGGCCGCACGGTCAACCGCAAGCAGCTCCTGCGCGACGTGTGGGGCATCTCGGGAGACATCACCACGCGCACCATCGACCGGCACGTGGCCTCGATCCGCAAGAAGATCGAGCCCGACCCCAACGACCCGGTTCACATCGAGACGGTCTACGGCATCGGCTACAAGTTCGTCGGGTAGCAAGCGCACCCATGGAGAGCACGAAGCGCCTCGTTTCCGTCAGCCATACGCGTGCGGCGGAACGTGCGTAAGGAGTCTCCAGAGAAGACCGCAGACACGCTGGTCGCCGAGACGTTCGCCTCGGCCAGAGGCTGAGAAAGGCGGGCTTTACGGGCCGTTGTTCTGGCGTGAGGAATCCGACGTGCGGCTGTACTTTCCGCGCAGGGATTGGTAACATCCGGTGCTCCTCTTCCTCCACCGGATTCCCTTCCAGACGATGCGATTCCCCTACCGCAGCCTCGGGTGGCTGGGGGTGATGGCGCTCGGGGCATGGCTCGCCGCCGCGCCCGCCCACGCCCAGCAACTCGACACGACGAAGCTCGCCGCCCTGCAGGCGCGCGCCATCGGGCCGGCCGGCATGAGTGGCCGTGTCACCACCGTCGACGTCGTCCGCCACGACCCGGACGTGATCTATGCCGGCACCGCCTCGGGCGGCCTCTGGAAGTCCGAGAGCGGCGGCATCGGCTGGGTGCCGATCTTCGACGACCAGCCCGTGGCCTCGATCGGCGCCGTCGCCATCGACCCCACCAACCCGGACGTGATCTGGGTGGGGACGGGCGAGGGCAACCCGCGCAACAGCCAGACCAACGGCAACGGCGTCTACAAGAGCCTGGACGGCGGTGCCACCTGGGCGCACCTCGGCCTCGAAGACTCGCGCAACATCCACCGCATCCTGGTCAACCCGCAGAACCCGGACGTGGTCTACGTGGGCGCGCAGGGGCCGGCCTGGGGTGAGACCGACGAGCGGGGCGTCTTCAAGACCACCGACGGCGGCGCCACCTGGGAGAAGATCCTCTACCTGAACGAGCGGACCGGCATCGCGGACCTCGTGATGGACCCGCAGAACCCCAACAAGCTCATCGCGGCGATGTGGGAGTTCCGCCGCTGGCCCTGGTTCTTCAAGTCCGGCGGTGAAGGCTCCGGCCTCTACGTGACGTTCGACGGCGGCCAGACCTGGACCGAGCGCACGAGCGACGACGGGCTGCCTGCCGGCGAGCTGGGCCGCATGGGCCTCGCCATCGCCCCGAGCCGCCCCAACGTGGTCTACGCATTCGTCGAGGCCGAGAAAGACAACGCGCTCTACCGCAGCACCGACGGCGGCCGGACCTGGGCCAAGACGCGCGGCCCGGGCCCCGTCGGCAACCGCCCGTTCTACTACGCCGACATCTACGTGGACCCGGTCAACGAGAACCGGGTCTACAGCATCCACTCGACCGTCACGCTCTCCGAGGACGGCGGCGACACGTTCAAGCCGTTCGTCGGGTGGGAGGTCCATCCGGATCACCACGCCTGGTACATCCACCCGGACGACCCCGACTTCATCATCGACGGCAACGACGGCGGCCTGGCGATCTCGCGGGACCGGGGCGAGACGTGGCGCTTCGTCGAGAACCTGCCCCTCGCGCAGTTCTACCACGTCAGCGTAGACATGGAGGTGCCCTACAACGTCTACGGCGGCCTCCAGGACAACGGCTCGTGGAAAGGCCCCTCGCAGGTCTGGCGAGCCGGCGGCATCCGGAACGCGTACTGGCAGGAGGTGGCCTTCGGCGACGGCTTCGACGTCGTCTCCGTCCCCGGAGACCCGCGCTACCTCTACGCCATGAGCCAGGGCGGTAACCTCCGCCGCGTGGACGTGATGACGGGCGAGCAGAAAAACATCAAGCCGATCCACCCGGACGGCGAGTTCCTGCGCTTCAACTGGAACGCCGCCATCGCCCAGGATCCGTTCGACCCCAACACGATCTACTACGGCAGCCAGCACGTGCACAAGAGCACGGACCGGGGCGACACCTGGACCCTCATCTCGCCCGACCTGACGACCGACGACCCCGAGAAGCAGAAGCAGATCGACAGCGGGGGTCTCACCTACGACGTCACGCAGGCCGAGAACTTCACCACCATCGTCGCCATCGCGCCGAGCCCGCTGGAGCGGGGCGTGATCTGGGTGGGGACGGACGACGGAAACGTGCAGCTCACCCGCGACGGCGGCCAGACGTGGACCAACACGGTCGGCGCCATCCGGGGCGTGCCCGAGGGCACGTGGGTGCCGCAGATCCGCCCCTCGAAGCACAACCCCGCCGAGGCGTTCGTCGTCTTCGACAACCACCGCCGCAACGACTGGACGCCCTACGTCTACCGCACGGCGGATTACGGACGGTCGTGGACGCGCCTGGCCGGCGAGGGGGATGTCTGGGGCTACGCGCTCGCCATCGACCAGGACCCCGTCGCGCCCGACCTGCTCGTCCTCGGCACGGAGTTCGGCCTCTACGTCTCGATCGACGGCGGCGAGGCGTGGACGAAGTGGACGCACGGCTTCCCGACCGTCTCGACGATG
>JAWWAN010000090.1:0-9777 GCA_033721675.1 Rhodothermales bacterium
AGGCCCTCCGCGCGGCCGTCCGCGAGCACGCGGACCGGCTCAACTACATCGCCATCACGGCGGCCTCCAACGTGACGGGCGTCATCAACCCGGTGCACGAGATCGCCCGGATGGCGCACGCCGCCGGCGCCCTCGTGGTGGTAGACGCGGCCCAGAGCGCGGCGCACCTGCCCCTGGCCGTCGTCACCGGCACCGAGGAGGAAGCCATCGACGTGCTGTGCCTCTCCGGCCACAAGATCTACACCCCGGGCAGCCCCGGCGTCATCGTCGCGCGCAAGGCGCTCTTCGCCGGGCACGAGCCCGACGAGATCGGCGGCGGCGTCGTCTCGTTCGTCGATACCCGCCGCTACACCATCGTAGATGCCCTGCCGGACCGCGAGGAGACCGGCACGCCCAACATCCCCGGCGCCCTCGCCCTCGCCGCCACGCTCTACCTGATGGGCCGCGTGGGGATGGACGTGATCGAGGAGGACGAGCGCGAGCTGACGCAGTACGCCCTCGAACGCTTCGACGCCATCGACGGGCTCCACCTCTACGGCTCCCACCGGCTGGAGGTGGCAGACCGCATCGGCGTCATCACGTTCAACGTGGCCGGGTTGCCGCACGGCCTCGTGGCCGCCGCCCTCAACGACCACTTCGGCATCGCCGTCCGCAACGACTGCTTCTGCGCCCAGCCCTTCGTCCGCCAGCTCCTCGGCATCGCCGACGACGACGGCGTGGCCCCCGAGAGCTGCGGCGGCGACTACCTGCCCGGTACGCGGCCCGGCATGGTGCGCGTCTCCTTCGGCCTCTACAACACGCGCGCGGACGTGGACCGCGCCGCCGAGGCGCTCGAACACATCGCCGCGCACTGCGACGACTACCGCCAGCAGTACGTGCCCGTGATGAACCACGAGAGCGCCTACCGCCACCGCGACTTCGCCTTCTCCACCGCCGACGCCTTCTCCATCGAGCGCGCCGTGGATGCGTGGCTGACGAGCGAGGCGTGAGGCCGCGCCGCCTCGTGAATGCGCCGCGCCGCAGGGGCTTTCGCGGGGCAGAAACTACCCGGGCTGAGTAGAAACTACCCGCCGCGGTGCCCTCGCGGGTAGAAGATACCCACCGAGGCCCTCGCCGAGCGCCTTTTTAGGGGCCGTGCGGGGCGCCCGGCCGATTTGGCCCGCGTTTTGTTGAAGGAGCGACCACACACTGAGTCAACCGCGGCTCTCCGCTCCTTCCATCATGACCCCGCACCCGGACCGCCAGCCCACCGCTCGCATGGCCGCCATGCCGTGGCTCTTCGCCCGGTACGTAGCAGGCCAGATCGACGATCCGTTCTGGGATCGCTTCATGCAGGCGCTCGACACGAACGAGACGCCCGTGGAGGCCCGGCTGGCCCTGGCCGCCTTCTTCAACGACGCCTTCGCCGAACTCGAACCCGGCGGCGTCACGATCCCGGCGGCCGACGAGGTGCGCGAACTCATGAACCAGGTAGCCCGAGACCGCGCCGCATGACTACCGCGTGTTAACGCCCTTACGTATGGGGATGCGTTTGGGTGAGAGGGAAGGGCCGGACGATGGGGATCGTCCGGCCCTCTTTTTTTCTTCCGCGGACGCGATCACGGACTTCGGCGGGTAGCGGCCGTCACGCGGGCGTACGGCCGTAGGCCGGCCCCGGGGCGGTCTCCGGCGCCTCGATAGCCGCGGTGGCGATCAGCGGGGCCTCGCGCATCCAGACCGCTTCGTAGAGCGCCACCTCACTCCCGATCCACCCGACCGTGACGGCGGCGCGAGCCAGCAGCACGACCTGCTGCACGGCGAACAGGAACCAGATGCCGAGGCCGGTGGCCGCCGGGAGGCTCATCTCCAGCAGCGCCGGTAGGGCCAACAGCACGAGCGCGGGGAGGAACCAGAGTATGTAGAGGTGACTCGCCGTGCCGTGCCGGAGCGGGAAGCGCAACCCCACCCGCACCGCCTTCCGCACCGGCAGGTCTTCCACTACCAGCGCCGCCCGCGCGAAGTCGTGCATCAGATCGAGGATGGCCAGGCCGGAGAGGAGCAGGGTCGGAGCGAGGACGAACAGCAGCCAGAACGCGCCGACCTCGCCCGAGAAGACGACGGCCAGGACCGCTATCAGCATCCCGACGGCCACGAGGAGCCCGAGGAGCGGCAGCAGGAACAGCAGCGCCAGCAGCACGCCGCGCCCTGTATAGCGCCCCACGCCCTGCCAGAACGGGCGGACGTGGTCGCCGCGCAGGGCGTGCACCAGGCCCACCCGCGCGGCCGTCTTCCAGACCAGATAGAGCGGGATCATCCACAGCAGCTGCGCCACCAGCGCGCCGAGCGCCGGGCCGATCTTCTCGATCACATCCGCCCAGAGGACGACGTCGAAGCCGGCGGCCAGCTCCTCGCCGAAGCCGCTCTCCCCGACGGTGTCTTCGAGGAGGGCGAAGAGGGGCAGGGCCAGCACGAGGGCGAGGGCGAGGTCCATCCCGTAGATCAGGAGGACGAGGCGGGGCCGGCGGCGGAGCCCCCGGAGGCCGGCGGCGAGGCTGGTTCGGAGCATGGCGGCTTACAGGAGGCCGGAGACGAGGTAGAACACCTGCTGGAGCCAGACGGCCGCCTTCAGGTGGTACTTGCGCGCCAGCGTCTCGTCCGCCTCGGCAGCGCGCCGGTTGTTGAGGCGGTTGACGTCCAGCCACACGTGGTCGTCCGGATCGACGGCGGCGTCGATGGGGGGGGCGGGGCCCTCGAAGGTGAACACCTCCCAGGCGTCCTCGCCGTCCCACGCGGCCTCGTCTGCGGTTCCGTCGGCGAAGCGCACGCGGACGGTCTGCGGGAAGACGCCGTCGCCCCGGCGCTCCACGCGCACCTCGGCCCGGTAGCGCGAGGACGCATCTTCCCCGTCTTCGGGAGGGAACACGCGGAAGCGATCTACGGCGTAGTCCACGACGGCGGTGCCGTAGACGTACTGGTCGAAGAACCAGTCGAGATCCTCGCCGGTCACGTCCTCGGCCACCTTCTGGAGGTCACGCGTGGTGGGGTGGCGGAAGCGCCAGCGCTGGTAGTACGTCTGGAGGAAGCGCTGCATCGTCTCCCAGCCCAGGTAGTGCTCCAGCGTGCGCAAGACCGTCGCGGGTTTGCTGTAGGAGGCCTTGCCATAGTCGCCGTGGCGATACTCCCAGGCGTTCGTGAAGAGCGCGCCGCGCGAGGGCGCCACCTTCGTGTAGGCGAGGCGCTGCGCCCCGCCGTCGCTGATCCGCAGGCCGGGCAGGTCCAGCGCGGAGCCAGGGCCGTAGACCTCGTCCATGATGCGGGTTTCGAGGTACGAGGTCATGCCTTCGTCCAGCCACGCCTCCTCGAACTCGTTGCTGGCGAGCATCCCATAGAAGTACTGGTGGCCGAACTCGTGGATCGTCACCAGCTCCAGCAGGCGGGCCCAGCGGGGCAGCATGTAGACCGTGCCGCAGGTGATGAGCGTCGGGTATTCCATGCCGTTCGCCTCGCCGACGGCGTCGACGAGCGTGAGCGTGGTGTAGGGATACGGCCCCACCCATTCGTCGAACTTCTCCAGCGCGACTTTGGCCGCCTCGAAGTGGCGGGCGGCCTGCCCCTCGTGCGCGGGCTGGAGCAGCAGGCGCAGCTCGACGTGGCGCCACGCGTCGGTGTATTCGAGGAACTCCGGGCTGGCGGTCCACGCGAAGTCGTGCACGTCGTCGGCCCGATAGGTGACGGTCTTCAGGCCCGCCTCCACGCGCGCGCCGGTGCGGAGGCCGGTGGCGCCGACCACGTAGTCCTCCGGTACGGTGAGCGTGACGTCGTACGTGCCGAAGTCGGCGTAGAACTCGGTGTTGGCGTGGAACTGGTGCGTGTTCCAGCGGCCCACCGAAGCATCGGCGGGGACGTACCGCTGGCCGGGCACCTCATAGACGCCGATCTTCGGAAACCACTGCGCCACCATGAAGAAGGGCGGCCCGCCGGGGGAGAAGGCGACGCCCGTCCGCGCGATGATCTCCGGGAGCGTGGCCGTGAAGTCGATATCCAGCACGACGGTCTCGCCGGGCTGGACGGGCGCCGGCAGGGGCACCCGGATCACCGTCTCGTCGGTCGGGTTGCCGTCGTCGGGCTGGATGAAGGCGATGCGGCCGGTGAGGTCGCCGTCTTCGACCCAATAGGTCGCCGCGGGCGTGGGCGCGTCCGGCGCGGCCACCTGCATCCGATCGATGGCGATGCCGCCCCAGCGCGGCGTGCTGCCGAGGGTCGAGCTGCGGAACGCGCCGCCGCTCTCGCGCAGGAACGTCGAGCCCGGCTTGAAGGCGTTGAGGTAGAGGTGGAACTGGAGTTCCTCGATGGGCACGGGCGCGGGGTTGCGCCACGCGAGGCGCTGCGTGCCGGCCACGGTGCCCGCCTCGGGGTCCAGCCGGGCGTCGATGGTGTAGGCCACGCGCCGGTCGCTCAGCGGCGCGCCGGCGGTCGTCGGTTGCGCAGCGGCGGGGTGGGCCAGCAGAAGCAGCGGCAGCAGGGCGAGGAGGCGACGCATGGGGAGGCACGACGGAATGGACGGGCCGGGCCGGTGGCGCAACGAAGACCGGCCTGCGGAAGTTACAGCGAAGGAAAGGACGCGCGCACCTCGCGCGTACCCTGCCCTGCTCCGTCCGTTCCTCCCGCTTCTTTCTCGATCCTCCATGCCCTATCCCACGCACGCCGCGCTCTGCGAGGTCGGCCCGCGCGACGGGTTCCAGTTCGAGGCCACGCCGATCCCCACGGAGCGCAAGGTGGCCGTCATCACGGCGCTGGCCGACGCCGGGGTGCCGGCCATCCAGGTGACGTCGTTCGTCCACCCGAAGTGGGTGCCGCAGATGGCGGATGCCGAAGAGGTGGTGCGCCGCCTGCCGGAGCGCGCGGGCGTCCGCTACACCGGGCTGGCGCTCAACGTGCGCGGGGTGGAGCGGGCGGCGGCGGCCGGCCTCCGCTACGTGGACCTGTCCATCGCCACGAACGAGCACCACAGCCGGGACAACGCGAACATGAGCGTGGAGGAGGGCGTGGCGCAGGCCGAGGCGATGGTCCGGCGCGCGCACGAGCACGGGATGCAGGCCCAGCTCGGCCTCCAGACCGCCTTCGGCTACGCCGCGCCCGGCGATACCCCGATGGACCGCGTGCTCGACCTCGCGAAACGCTTCGCCGACCTCGGGCTGGAGAGTTTCTCCCTGGCAGACTCGACCGGCATGGCGAACCCGGCGATGATCGAGGCGCGCGTCGGGGCCGTGCAGGACGTTCTCGGGGGCGTCCCGCTCGTGCTGCACCTGCACGACACGCGCGGCCTCGGGCTGGCGAACGCCGCGGCGGCGCTGCGGTGCGGCGTCACCCGGTTCGACACGTCGCTGGGCGGCCTCGGCGGCTGCCCCTTCATCCCCGGCGCCACGGGCAACATCGCCACCGAAGACACCGTCTATCTGCTGGAGAGCCTCGGCGTCGAGACCGGCATCGACCGGGCCGCCGTCGCCGCCGTCACGCGCGGCCTCGCCGCCTTCTTGGGGCGCGAGCTCTCGGGCAAACTCTACCGGCTGGAGGGGGCGTGAAGCGCACACGGAGCAGCACTGCGCACCGCGTATCGGGTCATCCCGAGCGCAGCCGAGGGATCTCGCCCTTCAGGGGGCTGCCCGCTCTGGTTTCTAGCGCGCTTGCAAACCCTGCGGGCGCTCGCCCGAGATGACGGGGGAGGCAGGATGAGAGCGAATAGATCACGCGCACCAATCCAGAGGATCGCCATGCGGACCCTGCTGCTGCTGACCCTGCTGCTCGTCTCCGCGCCGGCCCGGGCGCAGACCGAGCTGGAACAGGCCCGCGCCTCGCTCCACGGCGTCGACCATTTCTACCTCTCCGTCAACGTCGAGGGGCCGGCAGCGGTCGTGGCGGACAGCGCGCTCGGCGTGCCGGCACTCACGGCGCGCATCGCCGCGCGGCTGCGCGAGGCCGGCCTGCCCCTCCGCACCGACGCCGGGATCCCCGCCGCAGACCGCCTGCCCTATCTGCACGTCCACGTCAACGCGATGCAGGCAGACCGGGGGCAGATCCCGTTTGCCGTCAAGCTCCGCTTTTACCAGGCCGTGCGCCTGGAGCGGGCGCCCTCCCGGATCCTCCCCGCCGCCACCTGGGATGCCGGCCTCGTCGGGCTCACCTACCACACCGCCGTGGGCTTCGTCGCTGACGTGGCCGCCGACGAGGTCGAGACGTTCATCGACGAGTTCAGGCGCGCCCACGCGCCCCAGTAGCGGGCCTGCCGCCGCAACGATTTCGAGCGCATCTGTGCGCGGAATTGGGCATATTGGCAGCGGGCCGGACCGCGGCCCGCCGACCCTCACCGACCACCCATCCCTCATCACCCATGAGACGGTTTACGCGGATCCCCATTGTCTTGCTGGCCGTGATGCTCCTGGCCGGATGCGCCGAAGAAGAGAGGCAGACCGCCGACGGCGAAGTCATGGAAGCGCCCACCGAAACGGCCGAGACGGCCGAGGCAGACGTCATCGCCGCCGGCCGCGTCTCCTACGAGCAGTACTGCCAGAGCTGCCACGGCCCGGAAGGCGCCGGCGACGGCCCCGTGGCGGCCGACCTGGAGGCCCAGCCGCCTGACCTGCGGCGCCTGACCCTCATGCACGACGGCACCTTCCCCCGGCAGGCCATCGTCGAGATGGTGGACGGCACGACGCAGGTCGCCGCGCACGGCACCCGCGAGATGCCCGTCTGGGGCAACATCTGGAGCGAAGACCTGGAAGGCAACGAGATCCCCCCCGAGGTGGCCGACCAGCGCATCGAGGAACTCGTCGCCTACCTGCGCTCGATCCAGGTAGAGGCCTAGCCGGCGCCTCCGCCGCCGCCCCTTCTCAAGGCCCCGCTGCGGCCCTTCGCCCGGCGGGGCCTTTGCTGTTCGAAATCCTCACGAAGCCGCCCCGCACCGGCATCCGGCGCGGCACGGCGCGGTATCTTTTCCTCCCCTGCCCGACGCCCACCCTCCCCGGCCATGAAACGCTTCGAAGACCTCTTCGCCGAGCTCCAGCAGAAAGCCGCGGCCCGAGATCCCGGCTCCGGCACGGTTCGGTTGCTGGAGCAGGGGCCCCACGCCATCGGCAAGAAGCTGCTGGAGGAGGCCGGCGAGGTCTGGATGGCCGCCGAGCACGAAGGCCGCGAGCGCACCGCCGAAGAGATCTCGCAGCTCCTCTACCACGCCCAGGTGATGATGCTCGCCTGCGGCCTGGACCTGGACGACGTCTACCGCTACCTGTAGGGATGAGCGAGGGGGAAGAGGGGCCGTGCCCCGGCCGGCCCCGACGCTCGTCTCGACGCCTAACCCGTCTTGGATTCGATGCTTCAGATTGCCCTGCCCAACAAAGGCGCGCTGGCCGAGGAGGCCGTAGAGCTGGTACGCGCCGCCGGCTACCGATGCCGCCGCACCGGCCGCGAGCTGCTCGTGCGCGACACCGAGAACGAGGTCGAGTTCCTGTTCCTGCGCCCGCGCGATATCGCGACGTACGTAGGTCAGGGCGTCATCGAGCTGGGGATCACCGGACGCGATCTGCTGGCCGACAGCGAGGCCGGCGTGCCCGAGCGGATGCCGCTGCGCTTCGGCAAGGCCGCCTTCTACTACGCCGCTCCCAAAGGCAGCGGGCTCACGCCGGATGCCCTCGGCGGCCTCCGCATCGCCACGAGCTACCCCACCCTCGTCGCGCAAGACCTGGCGCGGCGCGGCGTCGAGGCCCCGATCGTCCGGCTCGACGGCGCCGTCGAGATCTCCATCGCCCTCGGCGTGGCCGACGTCATCGCGGACGTCGTCCAGACCGGGCGGACGCTCGACGAGGCCGGGCTGGCGACGATCGGCGAGCCGATCCTGCGCACCGAGGCCGTGCTCATCGCGCACGACGAGGCGACGGCCACGCGCAACAGCGCGCGCCTCTTCGTCGAGCGCCTGCGCGGCATCCTCGTAGCGCGCGAGTACGTGATGGTGGAATACGACGTCCCCGAGACCGCGCTGGAGCAGGCCGTCGCCATCACGCCCGGCATCGAGTCTCCCACGGTGGCGCCGCTGAGCAAGGCCGGGTGGCTGGCCGTCAAGGCGATGGCGCGGCAGAACGAGGTCAACCACATCCTCGACGCCCTCACCGAGATCGGCGCCAAAGGCATCATCATCACGGACATCCGCACCTGCCGCATCTGAGCACCCCGAGGATCGACGATGACGGATCGACGACCGACCTCCGCGCGCCGCGCGATGCGCTACCTGCTCTCGTCTATCCTCTGCCTGGCCGCCGCCGCGTGCGGCGGCGAGCCCGACGCCATGCCCGACCCCCGCGCCGCCCTCCGAGACACGCTGGAGACCCTCCTCGCGCAGCACCCGGAGGCCACCGTGGCCGTGGCTGTGCGCGACCCGGAGACCGACTTCGCGCTCGACCTCCGGGGAGACCGCCCGTTCCACGCGGCCTCGACGATGAAAGTCCCCGTCATGATCGAGGTCTTCCGGCAGGCCGAGGCACAGCGGTTCGCGCTCGGCGACGCGCTCCGCGTCGAGAATCGCTTTCGGTCCATCGTCGATGGCTCCGCATTCCGCATCGAGGATGACTCGGACGACGCGATCTACGCGCGTCTGGGCGAGACGATGACCGTCCGCGACCTCGTCTACCAGATGATCACCGTCTCGTCCAACCTCGCCACGAACCTGCTCATCGACTTCGTCTCGGCCGACACGGTGCAGGCCACCAGCGAGCGGCTGGGCACCACGACGATGCGGACGCTGCGCGGCGTCGAAGATCTCAAGGCCTACCGGCAGGGTCTGAGCAACAGCGCCACCGCCGCCGACCTCGCCACGCTCCTCGAACGGTTGATGCAGGGGACGGCCGTCTCCCCCGAGGCAGACCGGCAGATGGTCGAGATCCTGCACGCGCAGCGGTTCAACACGATGATCCCTGCGGGCCTGCCCGAGGGCACGCGCGTGGCCCACAAGACGGGCTGGATCACCGAGATCCACCACGACGCCGCGATTGTCTACCCGGAGGACGGCGCGCCGTACGTGCTCGTCGTGCTCACCGAGGGCATCGCCGACGAAGCCGCCTCCGCCGCGCTCGGCGCCGAGATCGCCCGCGCGGTCCACGCGGCGCTGCGGCCGGGGGCTGAGTAGCCGGGCGGATTTCAACGCGCCTTCGGGGAGGGATTTCGAGGCACCGAGTCCTCGCTCCATCGATTTTCCCCGCGCCGTCCGAAGGCCCCTGTTATCTTCTTGTGACGGCACACGCGGGCGGAACCCGGGGTCAATAACGGACAATAAATAGCCTACCCGCTTCAGCACTTCTTTCTCACCGGCATGGGCCTCCATGTACACAGTTATGCGACCGAGACCGCGCTGCACTGCGCGCGGCGGCGCTGGCTGGGCCGGTGCCAGGTCTATGAACGCGCGGCCCCACGGAGGGCTGCGCGCCCCTCTTCGGCCTGAACCGCTAGCGGCGGTCGGGATCTACTTCTTTGCCGGATCGGCCGGCGGCGTGGTGTGCCGCTCTGGCTCTTCGTACCGGACGTATCGCTGAGCGAAGCGCGCATCGCCCCTCCGGGGATCCGTCTGCGATGACCGCGCCCGCTCTCTCAACGGATACGTACGATGACGCTCTCGATCCTCAACCTCCTCCTCGTCCTCGCGGTAGCCTGGCTGGCAGGCCGCCTCGCCCACCGCCTGGGGTATCCCTCGGTGCTGGGCGAGCTGCTGGCCGGCATCCTGCTCGGGCCGCCGCTGCTCGGGCTGCTGCAAGGCGG
>JAWWAN010000091.1:0-9774 GCA_033721675.1 Rhodothermales bacterium
AACATCTTGTTCATCGACCCCATGTTGAACCGGGTATCGATCTGGTTCGGCGTGCCGGCGTCGCGGTCGGCCAGGCCGTAGGCGCGTTCGAAGAGCACCTCCCCGTCGCGCGCCACGAGGACGGCCCCGGAGAAGAGGCCGTCTTCGGCGAGCCCCTGCACGTAGGCCTCGAGGCGGCGGGCGATCTCGGCGTCCGAGAGCGGCCCGCCGCCGTCGGTCCCGCCGGGCGGGGGCAGATCCGGCCCCGTGCCGCCCCCGGCCTCCACGTCGATCCCGCTGATGCGGTGCGGCGGCTCGGGCTCGATCTCCAGCGTGACGACGTAGCGGTGCCCGTCGTGCCGGATGTCCATCCGGATGGTGTGCTCGCCGGCCGGCTGCACGCCGGCATCGGCGGCGCCGCCGAAGTCGCGGTGCATCCGGGCGAGGGCGTCGAGCAGCCGATCCACGCCGGCCTGCTCGACGAGCGCCGGCGCCAGATGCGCCTCGATGAACGCGCGGTGCACGGCCTCGTCTGGGGTGCAGACGGCCGAGAGGAAGGCGGAGGCGGCACGGCCGCGCGGAGAATCCGGCAGGCCCCCGTCGTCCTCGCAGGTGCCGGCCGGGGCGGCCCCGCGCGTCTCCGGCGGCGCCTGGGGCCGCACGCCCAGCCCGTCGGCGCGGTGCGGCGCCCGGCCCTCCACGCTGAGCGTGAACTCCAGCCAGGCGCCGGTCTCGGCATTCTGCACGTAGGCGACGACCTCGCCCGGGGCCGGCGCGAGGGCGGGCCCGAGCACGGGCGCCGTGCCCAGCGTCTCGTGGACGGTGCCGAAGAAGCCGAGCAGGTTTTCTTCGTCCTGCTGAAAACCTTCGTCCATGCGCTCTGCGATGAAGCGGCGGCGGGCCGCCTCGTCGCCCGTAGCGATGACGTCGATCAGGTCCAGCAGCGTGCGGCCTTCGGGCTTCTCGGCGAGGTCGGCGCGGCCGAGCACCGCGCGCGGAGCCGGGGCGAGGGGGTCGCCGCCATCGAGCATCCGGGCGAGCGATTCGAGGAGCGGCAGATTCTCTTGCCCGCTCTCGGCGGCATTGCTCGCCACCAGCACGGCGCTGCCGTCCGGGAAGCCGAAGGTGGCCGTGACGAAGCCATAGTCCCCGCCGCCGATGGCGACGAAGGTGGCTTCCTGCAACGCCTCGTAGCCGTCGAGCAGCCCGCCCAGCGTGCCGACCGGCGGGCGCTCGCCTCGCCGCTCCATCACGCGCTGCATCCAGCGGTGGAGGTCTCCCACGGTGCTGCCCATGCCGCCGGCGCCCAGGATCGCCCACGAGGGCGCGGGCCACGCGGAGGGCGCGTTGCGCGGCCCGAGGGTGCGCGGCCCGTACCCGACGGCCACGTGGTCGCTCTGCCACGCCGGGTACCCGTAGAACCCGGTCTGCGTCAGCCCCGTGGGCTCCACGAGGTGCTCCATCACGAACGCCTGAAACGGCTGCCCGGTGACGTCTTCGATGAGCGCGGCCAGGAGCGTATAGCCGGAGTTCGAATACTCGCGTGCGGCGCCGGGCTCGAAGAGGAGGTCCTGCGCGACGATGCGGCGGAGGGCCTCGGCCCGGTCCATCGCCTCGAAGTCGCCCTCGGTGTCGTGGTAGGCGTGGAGGCCGGCCGCGTGGTCCAGAAGGTGCTGGATCGTGATGCCACGCTTGTCCTCCGGCAGATCGGGGAAATAGTTCGCGAGGGGGTCGGTGAGGGCGAGGCGCCCCTGGCGTTCCAGCAGGACGATGGCCTCGGCGGTGAAGCTCTTGGCGATGGAGCCGATGTCGAAGACCGTCGTGGCGGTGTTGGGCAGGTTCTGCGCCCGGTCCGCGAGGCCGTAGCCTTTGTCGAGCACCATCGCGCCGTCTTTCACCACACGCACGCTGCCCGCGAAGCCGGACGCCTCGCTCTGCGCGCGCAGGTAGGCGTCGAGCCGCCGGCCGAGCTCGCCGGCCACGTGCTCGCCCGGCGCGGCCTCCATCGTGCGGTCGATCCACGCGGCGTAGTGCGAGACGCGCGTGTAGTATTCCGAGACGCCGTAGCGGCCCGGCTGCCCGCCCGTGGCGGCGTCGTCCTGCCCGCTGCTCACGCCGGCCACGTACGCCGTGCCGCCCTCAACGAGCAGCGCCGGCCCGCCGCTGTCGCCCGGTCCGCTGATCCCTTCGAGGTCGGTGACGCCCGCCGTGCCGGGCGCGTCGAAGACGAAGCGCACCCACTCCGGCGCGACCTCGTCGATCCGGTTCGTGGCGCCCCGCAGGACGCCATCTTCGGCGGCGGGGCCAGTTTCGCCCGTGCCCGTCATGCCGCGCCCGAGGACGACGATCTCGCGCCCTGCTTCGGCGTCGCCCCGGTACAGCGGCAGCGGCACCCCTCCGGCCGCCTCCGCCTCCAGCTCGACGAGCGCGAGGTCGTGCTCGCGTCCCCGGAAGCCCGGATGGATGGACACGCTGCGCACGCCGTAGGCCCGCCCACCGACCGTCGCCGTGGCCTCCGGGCCGAGCGAACGGGCCACATGGGCGGCGGTGAGCACCCAGCGCGGCGCGATGAGGGTGCCCTCGGCCTCCACGACCCCCCGGGCGTCGCGGGCGCGGAGACGGGCGAGCGACGCCTCGTAGCGGGCGCCGAGCGCGCGGAACGCGGCCTCGTCGCGGTCGTGCCGCACGACGATGGGTGGCGCAGCGGCCAGAACCAGCAGAGAGACGAGGAGCAGTATCGGAGTGTGCATCGCAGGATGGAGTCGGGTGAGCGTCAGGACGCGACGGCGCGGGCCGTATCCTCCCCTAACGCGCCCGGGCCCGGCGATAGTATGCGGGTAGCCTGGCACTCCGCACGGCATTCTTACATTTCATCCGGATGCATCCTTCAGGCCTCGCGTACCACTGGAACGCAGCCTCGCCTTTCCCATCGAATCCACGCCATCATGAGCGACCTCCGCCTTCGCATCTTTCTCAACGACCACCTCAGCGGCGCCGTCGCGGCCGTCGAACTCGCCAAGCGCACCCGCGATGAGAACGACGATGAGAACGCCCTGTACCACTTTCTCGACACCCTCGCCGACGACTTCGAGCACGACCGGGAGACCATCGAGGATCTGCTCGACCGCATCGACGAGCCGCAGAACCCGATCAAGATCGGGGCGGCCTACCTCGCCGAGCGCACCGGCCGGTTCAAGCCGAACGACCAGCTGACGGGCTACTCGCCGCTGAGCCGCCTGGTGGAGCTCGAAGGGCTGCTGTTCATGCTCGAAGGCTTCCGCGTGCTCTGGAGCACCCTCGCCGTCGTCGCCGAAGACGACGACCGGATCGACGACTACGACTTCGACGAGCGCGTCCGCCGCGTACAGCGCCGCCAGCACCGCCTCGACGCCTTCCGCGAGCGCGCCGTCCGCATCGCCTTCCTCGACGAAGACGACGACTTCGAGGACGTGCCCGGCACCGGCTCGGTCCGCACCGTCGAGCAGGAGGGCGAAGTCAGGATGATCGTCGTCGAGAAGGGGTGATCGGCTCGTGCCGGCTGCCGGCCGCCCGCCGCCTCACTGCGACGCCTCCACGAGCGGCCGCAGGTGCTGCATCGTCTTGGGGCCGATGCCACGGACGCGTTGGAGCTCCTCCACGCTGCGGAAGCCGCCGTGCGCCTCGCGGTACGCCACGATGCGGCCGGCCAGCGCCGGGCCGATGCGCGGCAGCCGTTCGAGCTCTGCGGCGCTCGCCGTATTGAGCGCGATGGGCGCCTCCGGGGACGGCGCCGGCCGTGCGGTGCGGCGCGGCGGCGTGGCGCGGGGATCCGCCCCGGGGCCCTCCTCGGGCGGCAACGCCTCCGCCGCGAGCGTCCGCGAGAGGGAAGCAGCCGTGGCGTATTGCTGGAACGAGGCGTAAGAGGCCACTGGCAGCGCCGCGGGGGCCGTCCAGAAGTGCTGTGCCGCGAGGCCGGCCCCGAAGAGCGCGGCCAGGCCCAGCAGCACCCGCGCCTCGCGCTGGGTCAGGGCGATCCGTTGCTGAAGCCGGTAGAGTCGTCGCATGGCCTGGGCGGCGGGGCGCGCCGGTTGTGAGCGGGTAGCGGGGGGCCTTCAGGGCCGGCACCCCCTTCCTCTCTTTTCTTCGATGCCCGGCGCAGGCAACAGGTCATCCGGCCGCCTTTTTATTTCGGGAGATGGCGATTTTTTTTGGGGAGTCGACGCGGGATCTTCCACCGTCCACATACTTAACATATTCCCCACACATCGAACTTCGGGCGCCGATGATTATCCGAACCGAGGCCGTGGTGCTGCGCGCGATGGACTACGGCGAGACCAGCCGCATCGTCACGCTCTTCACCCGCGAGAAGGGCAAGCTGGCGGTGCTGGCCAAGGGGGCCCGGCTGCCCAAAAGCCGGTTCGGCGCCACGTTGCAGCCGATGGCGCACACGCAGGTCGTCTTCTACTACCGCCCGACGCGCAGCCTCCAGACGCTCACCGAGAGCAGCTACGTGACCCCCCGCCCCGGCATCGGGCGCAGCCTCGGCACGATCGCGGCCGGGCTGCGCGCCGTCGAGCTCGTCCAGGCCCTCGTGGAAGAGGAGCAGGCGCACCCGCCCGTCTTCGCGCTGCTGCTGGAAGTGCTGGACTGGCTCGACGCCGCCGAGGGGCCCGTGGACAACCTGTGGCCCTACTTCCAGCTCCGGCTCGCTGCCGTGCTCGGCTTCGCCCCTCACGTCGACAAAGAGGCCGTCGAGGCGCTGCCGGAGGCGGGCGGGCTACTCCGCCTCGACGACGGCGCCGTGGTGCCGCCGGCCGAGGGCGCCGGGCGCCGCGCCTCGCGGACGGCCCTGCGCGCCTACGCCGTCTTCGCCCGCGCCGGCCTCGACGCCGTGATGCGGATGCACCTCACACCCTCGGTGCGCCGGGAGACGGAAGCCCTCGTCGAGGCCTTCCTCCGGTACCACGTCGAAGACGCCTATCCGACCCGCAGCGAGGCCGTCTTCGAGCAGCTCGCCGGCCGCGGCGCGCCGTCAGATTCCGCTTGACCGGAACCGGCCGGTTTGCTATACTGTGTGCCACATGTGTTTCCATGTCCACACATCCACGCCAGCCGCCCTCGCGCCATGAGCCGCCGCAAGCTGACCGCCAAGCAACACGCCTTCCTCGAATACCTCAACACGTACGTCGAGGAGAACGGCCACTGGCCTACGTACCGGGAGATCATCGACGAGTTCGGGTACCGCTCGCCCAACAGCGTCACGCAGAACCTGCAGGCGCTCTATAAGAAGAACTTCCTCCGGCGCGACGACAACGGCTACCACCTCCTGCGCGAGGTGAACGGCGAGCCGCGCGGCATCCCCATCCGCGGCATCATCACCGCCGGCGCCCTGCAAGAGGCCGTCGAGGCCAACCTGGGCACGATCACGCTCGAGATGCTCTTCCCCAACCTCGACCGCATCTTCGCCATCCGCGTCTCCGGCCAGTCCATGATCGGCGCAGACATCGACGACGGCGACTACGTGCTGCTCATCGACGACGACATCCCCAACGGCGGCATCGGGGCCGTCCTCTACGACGGCGAGACCTCGCTCAAGCGTGTCTTCCACGACCGCTCCGGCCTCCGCCTCGAACCGGCAAACCCCGACTACGACGACATCCACATCGACCCGGACGTCTTCGAGGAGGTCCGCATTCTGGGGCGCTACGTGGGCCACGTCAACCGCAACGGCATCTTCAAGCGCGCCCCGCACGCGCGGGCCGCCTGACCCCTCGGCGCCCCGCGCTCGGCCGGGATCTTTCGGACGCGACGCACGGTGGAACGGGGCACGCCCATCTCCCCGCTCCTCCCCTCACTTCCGACGATATGGCTCTCCCGAGCTGGCGCGACAACTTGCGGCGCCGTGGCGGCTTCTGGCGCAACGGCAACTGGTTCGACCTGCACCTCGAGCGCCGCATGCCGCTCGTGCTTCCGATGCTCGAAGAGATGGTGGCCGCCCTGCCCCCACTCGACGCCGCCACGACCGTCTGCGACCTCGCCTGCGGCACCGGCAACACGGCCTTCATCTGCCTCAGCGCGTACCCGGACGTCCACCTCACGCTGCTCGACGAAGACCCCGGCCTGCTCGCCATCGCCCGGGACAAGCTCTCGGCCATCCGCGAGGACATCGACGTGCTGCAGGCGCAGATCGTCGGCGACGGCGAGGCCCTCCCCGGCGGCCCCTACGACGTCGTGCTGGCCGCGCTCGCGCTCCACACCATCATCGGCCACGACGTCGACCCGCCCGAGGCCGAGACGCGCTACGAGTTGCTCTTCCAGAGCGTCCGCGACAGCCTGACGCCGGGCGGCCACGTGATCGTTGGAGACCACGTGGGCACGCTCGGTCTCTTCCGTCAGCTCAAGGCCCTCGAACGCGCCGGCTTCGTGGACGTGGACTGCGCCTGGCGTCAGGACGACTTCTTCGTGTGCGGTGGCCGCGTCGCGGAATAGGGCTCGGGAGCGTCTCTTCCGGAAGCCGGGGTGCGCCGCCCGAGCCCCGAATCTGCGCGGCCGCCGTGCAGGGTTTTTTCTGGTCATCCCGAGCGTGCCGAGAGATCGGTGCGTGCGGCCGAGCACGCGGTAGAATCGTCGTTTTCCCTTCGGCGAGGTTGCCAATCCCCCTCCGTGCGAAGGCTTGTCCCGAGTGGAGCCGAGGGAACTGGACACGGGAGATAAACCCATCGCCGCGCTCGTCTCAGCGAGGCTGCCATTCCTGTTTACCCCTCCTGTCCTCCCCTTTGCATGGGGAGGGACGCGGTAATATAGCGTTGCGTCAATCGAACAGGTCCCCCTCCATGATAAGGCTTGTCCCGAGCGGAGCCGAGGGAACGGGACAGGGGAGGTAGACCCGCCGCCCCGGTGCATTGAACCGCATCGCCGACTTCGTTTATTTCTCCCGCCCCCTTTTTTTACGTGAAGCCGCGGTTTCAGGGGGAGGAGCGTCAGGGTCTCGGGCCGCCCTGCCCGGTTTCGGTGGCTGACTCTTACGAAGCCGCGGCCTATCTTCCGGCTGGATCTCACTGCCCCCTCATCGGTATCGCCCCGCATGGAGCCCGTAATTTTCGACAAGACGCGCGCCGCCGGCTGGATCGAAGTCATCTGCGGCTCGATGTTCAGCGGGAAGACCGAGGAGCTGATCCGGCGGATGAAGCGCGCTCAGATCGCCCGGCAGCACGTCGAGATCTTCAAGCCGGCCATCGACGCCCGCTACGACGAGCGCGCCGTGGTCTCGCACGACGAGAACGCGATCCCGTCTACGCCCGTCGATGCCGCCGAGCAGATCCTGCTGCTGGCCGGCGAGGCCGATGTGGTGGGGATCGACGAGGGGCAGTTCTTCGGGCTGGAGCTGGTGGAGGTCTGCACGGCGCTGGCCGGCGAGGGCCGCCGCGTGATCGTGGCCGGGCTGGACCAGGACTACCGGGGGCGGCCGTTCGAGCCGATCCCGCAGCTCATGGCCGTGGCCGAGCACGTGACGAAGCTCCACGCCATCTGTGTGCGTTGCGGGGCGCCCGCCAACCACTCGCAGCGCCTCGCCGGGGGCGGCCCGCGCGTGCTGCTCGGCGCACAGGACGTCTACGAACCCCGCTGCCGCCGGTGCTTCGTCCCGCCGAGCGACGGGGACGCCACCGCGCCGGCCGCACCCACCGATGCCGCGCGGGCCGCTGCACCTGCGCCCGCCACCCGCCCGGCCCCCGGCAAGACGGTGGCCTGACGCCGTGCCCGGGCCGGCACTCCGCCCCGGCTCCTCCTTTTCCGGCCGTGCTCACCCTGGTGCTTGCATTTCCGCCCGGCGATGTGCACGTTTAAGCGCCTGCTTCTTTGCCGTGCGTGAGTGGATGGCTCCAGCGCAGACGGACGCACCTCCTCCCCACATTCTCCGCAGCCCCATGGAACCCAAGCCCGACCCGGCCCCTCGCCCGCCCGCCTCCTCGAACCCCTCAGACGCGCCGGCCGCTCCCGACATGGCCGCTCCTGACATGGCCGCTCCGCCGGACCCCGCCCCGCCGAGCGAGCCCACGCCGGACGCGCACGACCCCGCGCCAACCCCGGCGGCTCCCGCTGCGCCGCCCCCGGCCGCGCCCTCACAGTCGGCCTCGCTCTCCACCCTCGCTGCACCGCCGGCCTCCACCGCCGGCAAGGCGGACCTCGGCAAACGCCTCGTCGCCGCCATCATCGACGGCGTGATCGTCGGCGTGCTGGGCGTCGTGCCCGTGATCGGCGGGCTCGTCGGGGCCGCCTACATGCTCGTCCGTGACGGCATGGAGCTGGACTTCATGGACCGCCGCTCGATCGGCAAGAAAGTCATGAAGCTGCGCCCGGTCCGGCTGGACGGGCAGGCCATGGACCTGAGCGCCTCGGCCCGGCGCAACCTGCCCTTCGCCATCGGCCCGGCCATCATGATCATCCCGATCCTCGGCTGGGTCCTCGGCCCCATCGTGGCGCTCGTCATCGGCCTCATCGAGGTCGTGCTGGTGCTGACCGACGCCGAAGGCCGCCGCCTGGGCGACAAGTGGGCCGACACGAAGGTGGTCGAGGTCGCGGACTGAGGCCCTCGCGCTCCCGCTTCGGGAGAGCCGGTGATCCCTCCGTGCGGCGGCCGGGATCACCGGCTTTTTATTGGGGTTTCGCAAAAGGATCCGTTGCGGGTCTCTGCCTCGCCTCCTACCTTCGTCAGGCGAAGGGATGCTTCGCCGAAGCGCCCTGTGCGCGGCCCCTGCACGCCGCCTATCCTTCGCTCGCCGCTTCACCGCCGCACGCCACCCCATGCCCGACCAGCGCTACCTCGTCACCGCCCGCAAGTACCGCCCGAAGCTGTTCCGCGAGCTGGTCGCCCAGGAGCACGTCACCGAGACGCTCAAGAACGCTCTCCGGCTGGACCGGCTGGCGCACGCCTACCTCTTCAGCGGCCCGCGCGGCGTGGGCAAGACCACGGCGGCCCGCATCCTCGCGAAGGCCATCAACTGCACGACGCCGCCCGAAGACCGCGAGGACGCCGCCGAGCCGTGCCGGGCGTGCGACTCGTGCCGCAGCTTCGAGGAGGGCCGCAACCTCAATATCTTCGAGATCGACGCCGCCTCGAACAACAAGGTCGAGGACGTGCGCGAGCTGCGCGAGACCGTCCGCATCCCACCGCAGGGCAGCCGCAAGAAGGTCTACATCATCGACGAGGTGCACATGCTCTCGAATGCGGCCTTCAACGCCCTCCTGAAGACGCTCGAAGAGCCGCCGCCGCACGTCCTGTTCATCTTCGCCACGACCGAGCCGCACAAGGTCCTCCCGACGATCCTCTCGCGCTGCCAGCGGTTCGACTTCCGCCGCATCCCCGTGCCCGAGATCGTCGAGCGCCTGCGCGCGATCTGTGTGGAGGAGGGCATCACGGCCGACGACGAATCGCTCGTGCTCATCGCCCGCAAGGGGGACGGCGCCCTCCGCGATGCCCTCTCCGCCTTCGACCAGGCCGTCTCGCTCTGCGGCACCGACCTCCAGTACGCCGCCCTCGCCGAGGCCCTCCGCGTGGTGGATGTAGACCTCTACTTCGAGGTCACGCAGCATGTGGCCGGCCGCAGCAGCGCCGGGATGCTCACCCTCGCCGACCGCATCGTCCGCGCCGGCTACGACCTGCAGGAGTTCCTTCACGGGCTGGCCGAGCACCTGCGCAACCTGCTCGTGGCCCGCACGATGCCCGAGGGCGACCTCATCGAGGCGACCGAGGCCGTGCGGGCCCGCTACGCCGAGCGCAGCGGCGCCTTCGCCGAGGCCGACCTCCTGCGCCTGATG
>JAWWAN010000092.1:0-9664 GCA_033721675.1 Rhodothermales bacterium
CCTCGTCAGCGGCCCTGTAGGCACCGGCAAGACGTTCCTCATCACCTGCTTCGCGGGCGAGGTCGGCGTCCCCATGGTGAAGCTGAAGAACTTCCGCTCGCAGTGGCAGGGCCAGACCGAGGCGAACCTGGAGCGCATCCTCGACCTCCTGGAGGCGATGACGCCCGTGGCCGTCATGATCGACGAGGCCGACGCCATGCTCGGCGACCGCGACGCCTCCGGCGACAGCGGCGTCTCGCAGCGGGTGTTCGGGCAGCTCGCCGCCTTCATGAGCAACCCCGCGCACCGCGGCCGCATCGTCTTCTTCTTGGTTACCGCCCGCCCCGACCTCATGCCCATCGACCTCAAGCGCCAGGGCCGCGCCGAGGAACACCTCGCCCTCTTCTACCCCTCCACCGAAGAGGAACGCCGCGAACTCCTCCAGGTGATGATGCGCAAGACCAAGGTGGACCTCCCCATCGATGAGGTGCCGGACGCGCTCGTCAACGGCGAGCGGACCTTCAGCGGGGCGGACATGGAGGCCCTCATGACCCGCGCCAAGTTCCGCGCCGCCGCCGGCAACGAGGCGCGCATCACCAAAGAGATCCTGCAGGAGGTCGTGGATGACTTCATCCCCCCGACCTACCCGATGGAAGTGGAGTTGCAGACGCTCGCCGCCGTCCTCGAATGCACCAGCCGCGACCTGCTGCCGGAGACCTACCGAGACATGGACCGCGAGCAGATCGTGCGCCGCGTGGAAGAGCTGAAACGGTTGGTGTAGAGGCTGGGGACTAGGGACTGGCCACTGGGGGGCAGGTACGACTCCCCCAGTGGCCAGCCCCCAACCCCCAGACCCCGTCTCTACTTCTTCTTGCCCCGGGCGGGGGCCTGCTGGCCCATGGCCTTGAGCATTTCCAGATACAGGTCGTAGCTGATGAGCACCGCGTAGGGTTCGTTGTTCTTCTGGATGAGGATGCCCCGCTCGATCTCCTTGGCGTGTTCGACGAGCTCCGAGGTCTTCGAGCGGAGTTCGGTGATCGTGGCGACGGCCTCTATCCCTTTCGTGCTGTACATGCCGGTTCTCCGTTCATGATCGTGTACTTCGCCCAGCGATCACCCCTCCCACGGCGGCGCGGCGCACGCCCCGGCAGCGACGACCCCGGACCTATCAACCTGCAAAAGAATACGGCAGTTTCGGTGTCTTCAGCGCCTCAAACGTGTAGGCAAGTTTCGGCACCTCGGACGGCCTGCCATGCCCCATTCCGCAGGATGGAAAAGCACGCTCCATTCCTCAATCCCGAGCAACAGAGGACGTTTCTGAGAATATGTAACGTTGTTGAACTAACGAATCACATGCACTTTTCCTGAGTCCTTTTCGCCCGCGCCCATGTTTCTCTGCCAGGTCACCGGAACCGTCGTTGCACCCCGCAAGCAGGAAGGCTTCCGGCCCGCGAAGCTGCTCATCGTCCAGCGCGTCGACGCGGGGGGGGCGCTCGCCGAAGACCGGGGGATGCTCGCCCTGGACCCCCGCTTCGGTGCGGGCGTGGGAGACTACGTCCTCGTCGCCCGGGAGGGCGCCGTGGTGAAACAGCTCATGGACGCCCCGGAGGGGCTCTCCGCCAACGTCATCATCCTCGGCGTGGTGGACGACTGGACGTACGAGCCGGAGGCCGGGGAAGCGGGAAGTGGAACGGCGCACGTACGGTAGGATTGCGATCGGCATGGCCCCGTGGATTCCCCTGTCTTCCCGCCTCACATCCCGGCGAAAAAACCGTATCTTTTCGGGCGCACACCGCTCTCCCGCTCCCCATCGACCCCACGACTCATGATTCCGCGACTTCCCCTGGCCGCTGCGGCGCTGGTGGCGGCGCTGGCCTGGCTGGCCCCGCCGGCCGCCCGGGCCCAGGCTGACGACGCCGTCCCGCAGGTCACCCGCACGTTCGCGCTCGTCGACGCGCGCGTGGTGCAGGCCCCCGGCCGCGTGCTGGACCGCGCCACCGTCGTCGTCCGCGACGGCCGCATCCTGGCCGTCGGCCCCGACGCCGCCATCCCCTTCGACGCCGAGCGCATCGAGGCCGACTCGCTCACCATCTACGCCGGCTTCATCGACGGCCTCTCGCACGCCGGCATCCCCAAGCCGCAGGAAGAGCGCGGGGGGCAGCAGGACCGCCCGGACGACCCCGGCAACCCGCCCAACGAGGACGCCGGCATCCAGCCGGACCGGGACGCGCGCACCCTCCTCGACCCCGGAGACAAGAGCATCGAGCAGCTGCGCAAGGCCGGCTTCACCGTGGCCCACACCGTGCCCCATGGGCGGATGCTCCCCGGCACCGGCGCCCTCATCCTGCTCGCCGGCGACGACCCGAACGCGCTCGTGCTCGACGGCGAGACGAGCCTGTTCGCCCAGTTCCGGCCGGCCCAGGGCATGTATCCCGGCACGGACATGGCCGTGATGGCCAAGCTCCGGCAGCTCTACCGCGAGGCGCAGCGCCGGCAGCGCGTGGAGACGCTCTACGCCGCCAACCCCACCGGCCTCGACCGCCCCGCCTACGACCCCGTCCACTACGCCTTCTTCCCCGTCCTCGACGGCGACCGGGCCGTGTTCTTCCATACCCAGAACGCCCTGGAGATCCACCGCGCGCTGGCCCTGCGCGAGGCCCTCGGCTTCCCGCTCGTCCTCACCGGGCTGGCCCAGAGCTTCATGGCCCTGGACGCCCTCCGCGACGCCGGCGTGCCCCTCCTGCTGACCCTCGACCTGCCCGAAGAGAAGAAGCCCAAGAAAGACGACAGCGACCCGGACAGCACGGCCGGCGGCGCGCCCGTGCCCCCGGCGGACAGCGTCCACGCGATGACGCCGGAGGCGCCGGGCAGCTTCTTCATCAGCGACCAGCGGACGCGCTCCTACGAGGACGTCGAGGCCGAAAAAGACCGGCTGGAGGCGCGCGTGCGCTTCGAGCGGGAGAAGTACCTGAAGACGGCCGGATGGATGCACGAGGCCGGCCTCCGCTTCGGCTTCACCACGGCCGACCTCGACAAGCCCGAGGAGGCCCTCGGCAACCTCCGCCTGATGGTAGAGCACGGCCTGCCCGAAGACGCCGCGCTGGCGGCGCTCACGACGCACCCCGCCGACCTCTTCGGCCTCGCCGGGAACGCGGGCACCGTCGAGCGCGGCAAGCTCGCCAACCTCGTCGTCACCGACGGGCCGCTCTTCGACGAAGACACCAAGATCCGGTACGTCTTCGTGGACGGGCAGCGGTTCGAGATGGAGGAGGCCCGGCCCGGCGCCGGCGGCCCCGCCACGGTCAACCCGGCCGGCACGTGGAGCTTCGTCGTCGCCAGCCCGGACGGCGACGTCGAGGGCACCATCACGATCACGGGCAGCGCGGGCTCCTTCAGCGGCACCATCAACGCGGCCGTGATGCCCGGCCCCGTCGACCTCGACGACGTCACCGTCTCCGGCAACACGCTCCGCTTCAGCTTCGACGCCGGCGAGATGGGCCGCATCGAGGCCGAGGCCACGATCGAGGGCGACCGCCTCGACGGCACGCTCACCGCGGCCGCGTTCGGCAGCCTTCCCATCACCGGCTCGCGCACGGCGGGCCCGGATCGCAGATGACGGTCCGCCGGCCGCCCCCCGTACGCCTCGCAAGCCCCCGCTTCCAGATCCCCATTGCGATGAAGACCTACCGACTGCTGCCGCTGCTCCTGCTTGCCCTCGCCCTCCCGGCGCAGGCGCAGGACGCCGAGCGCGGCGACCTGCTCATCACGAACGCCACCGTGCTGACCGTCACCAACGGCACGCTGGAAAACACCGACATCCTCGTGCGCGACGGGCGCATCGCGCAGCTCGGGCAGGGCCTGAGCGCCCCGCGCGGCGCCACCACGATCGACGCCACCGGGCGCTACGTGATGCCCGGCATCATCGACGCGCACTCCCACATCGCCATCTCGAACGTCAACGAGTCCACGAACCCCGTCACGGCCGAGGTGTCCGTGGGCGACGTGCTCGACCCCTTCGACGTCGGCCTCTACCGGGCGCTGGCCGGCGGCGTGACCACCTCGCACGTGATGCACGGCTCCGCGAACGTCATCGGCGGCCAGTGTGAGACCATCAAGCACCGCTACGGCGTCCTCGACCCCGCCCTGCTCGAGATGGAGGGCGCGCCCCGGACCATCAAGTTCGCCCTCGGCGAGAACCCGACGCGCGTCCACGGGCGCGGGCGCAACATCCAGCCGTCCACCCGCATGGGCGTCGAGTTCGTCCTCCGCGAGGCCTTCTCCCAGGCGCAGCGCTACCAGGAGGCGTGGGACCGCTACGAGGCCGAGCGCCGCACCAACGACCGCGCCGTGCCGCCCGCCTACCACGAACGCCTGGAGGTGCTCGCAGACATCCTCGCCGGCGAGATCCTGGTGCAGAGCCACAGCTACCGGGCCGACGAGATCCTGATGCTGATGCGCGTCCTCGAAGACTTCGGCGTGGACCGCGTGACGTTCCAGCACGCCAACGAAGGGTTCAAGGTGGCGCCCGAGCTGGCCGCCTTCGGCACGGACGGCGCCGGCGCCTCGGTCTTCGCAGACTGGTGGGCCTACAAGTTCGAGGTCTACTACTCGACCGCCTACAACGCCGCCATCCTCACGCGCAACGGCGTCACGGCGTCCATCAACTCGGACTCCGGCGAGCTCAACCGCCATCTCTACCACGAGGCTGCCAAGACCCAGAAATACGGGGACCTGACGGACGACGAGGCCCTCGCGCTCATCACGATCAACCCCGCCAAGCAGCTCGGCATCGACGCCCGCGTCGGCTCCATCGAAGTCGGCAAAGACGCCGACCTCGCCATCTTCAGCGCCCACCCGCTCTCGATCTATGCCATCCCCCAGCAGACCATCGTGGACGGCATCGTCCGGTTCGACATCGAGGCCGACCCGGACGACGTGCGCCTGATGACCGACCCCGAGGAGCAGGTGGAGGCCGTCACGCTGTGGCAGGGCCACGACCACGACCGCTGCCTCGAAGGCACCTACGACCTCGTCGACTTCATGACGATCTACCGATGACCGGAGCCCGGGCTCGCCTCGACGCCCGCATTCACGCCGCCGGTATGGATCGACTCAAATAGACCGAACGAACCCATGAAATATCTCGCCACGCTCCTCCTCGCCCTCGCGCTCGCCGCGCCGGCGGCCGTCGCGCAGGACTGGGCGCCGAAGGCCGAGCAGGGCGCCTTCGCGCTCACCAACGCCCGCCTCGTCACCGTCACCGGCGGCGTGGTCAACGGCACGCTCGTCATCCGCAACGATAAGATCGTCGCCCTCGGCCCGAACGTGGACGTTCCGGCCGACGCCGAGGTCATCGACGCGACGGGGCTCTCCGTCTACCCCGGCATGATCGACAGCGGCACGCAGGTGGGCCTCGCCGAGGTCGGCTCGTTGCCCGAGACGCGCGACTTCAACGAGATCGGGGATCTCGTGCCGCAGATGAAGGCGCTCACGGCCGTCAACCCGAACTCCGTCGTGATCCCCGTCACGCGCACCAGCGGCGTCACGACCGTCATCACCGAGCCGTCCGGTGGGCTGCTGCCCGGGCAGGCCGCGCTGATCAACCTCCACGGTTACACGCCCGCCCAGATGCACGTGGCCGGCGTCGAGATGGTGAAGCTCCAGTTCCCGACGACGGGCCGGCGTGGCTGGTGGGACCGCCGCTCGGAGGACGCCATCAAGAAGGACGCAGAGAAGGCGCTCAAGAAGCTCAACGACACGTTCGACCAGGCCCTGCTCTACGCCCGGATCGACTCGGCCTACCGCGCCAACCCGGAGGCGGACCGCCGCCCGGAGTACGTCCCCTCGATGCAGGCGCTCGTGCCGGCCGTGCGGGGGCAGCAGCCGCTCCTGATCTCGGTCAACGCGGCGCGAGACATCCAGGTCGCCATCGAGTGGGTGGAAGAGCGCGGCCTGGAAAACGTGGTCTTCAGCGGAGTGGCTGAGGGCTGGCGCGTGGCCGATGAGATCGCTGAGGCCGGCATCCCGTGCCTCGTAGGCCCCGTGCTCTCGGTGCCCACGCGGCAGAGCGACCGCTACGACCGGGCGTACGCGAACGCGAGCCTGCTCCGGCAGGCCGGCGTCCAGGTGGCCCTCCGCACGGGCGAGACCGAAAACGTGCGCAACCTGCCCTACCACGCGGGCTTCGCCGCCACCTACGGCATGGGCACGGACGAGGCGCTCCGCGCCGTCACCATCGCCCCGGCCCGCATCTTCGGCGTGGCAGACCAGCTGGGCTCGCTCGAAGTCGGCAAGAAGGCCAACCTGTTCGTGGCTACCGGCGACCCGTTCGAGACGAGCACGGACGTGCTCCACGTGTTCATCGACGGCTACCAGATGCCGATGACGAACCGGCAGCGGCAGCTCTACCAGGAGTTCCTGGAGCGCCGCCCCGGCGTCGAAAAGCACGCCGAGGGCGCGGTGGAGACGAACTGAGGGGGGGATAGGGACTGGGGACCAGGGGGCCTTCCCTCGCCCCCAGTCCCTATTCCCTCTGCCCCTTATTTCACCAGCGTGAGCAGGCGTTGCTGCTGGAAGGGGCCGGCGGTGAGGCGGTAGAGGTAGGTGCCGCTGGGTAGCCCGCCCGCCTGCTCCGCGCTGAAGACGGCAGTGTGGCGCCCTGCCGGCAGCACGGCGTCGACGAGGGTGGCCACCTCACGGCCGAGGAGGTCGTAGACGCGGAGTGTGGCGGGGCCGGCAGCGCCCAGCTCGAAGGCGATCGTCGTCTCGGGGTTGAACGGGTTCGGGTAGTTGGCATGGAGGGCGTAGCCGGCCGGCACGCCGCCCTCCTCCGTCGAGGTCGCCACGCAGAGGCCGGGGCGGTCGCCCTCCGAGGGGCAGTCGCTGCCCGCCACGCGGAGTTCCCCGCGCCCGTCGATGTCGAAGAGGATCAGCGGCGCCTCGTCGCTGCCCAGTTGCCCGGCGGCCACGAGGATGTAGGTCTGCCGGGCCGAGATGCCGGACCCCTCTGCGAAGGCGGCGCGGTAGACCACCGTGGTGTCTGCCGAGGCGAGCGCGAGGTTGACCGTGTCGGCTTCGGCGAGCGTGGCCTGCTGGGCAGGGATGGCACCGAAGGGGACGTCCTCGAAGAGGGTCTCTTCGACCTCATGCTCCGACGTCTCGGCCAGCAGTTGCACGTCGATCTCCCCGACGTTTTCGGCGGCGTGCACGAAGATGAGCGTGATCGGGTCGCGGTTGTCCGGCAGGGCCGGTAGCGGGGTCACGACCACGTCGAACGGCTCGCTCTTGCCCGTGGCGGGCGTCCCGATCAGCGCGACCAGGTACACCTCCTCGGGCGCGAACGTCACCGTCTCGGAGTAGAGCGGGTCGCTGTTGTCCGCGTCTGCAGCGGGCACGACGTCCAGCACCTGCTCCCCGGCATCCACCTTGAGGAGCGTCGTCGCGCTCGGATAGTCGAGGTCGGCCGCGCCGGCCACGGGTTCGCCTCCGAGGTAGAGGTCCACCGGCCCCGCTGTGGCCGAGGCGTGGATGAAGCGCACCGACGCCGTCGGCTGCGGCTCTTCGATGATCTCCTCGATCTCGACCTCGATGAAGAGGTTGGCGTTCTCGTTCCCGGTGCCCCGGTTGCCGATGGTGGAATAGCCCGGGTCCGCAGGGTCGTCGAAGTAGGCGAACGTGCGGGGGGGGAAGTAGCGGTCGTCGTTCTCGTCGTCGGAGCCGCCATCGAGCACGAGCGTCACGCGCGCGTCGGCCGAGGCATCGACCAGGGACAGCTGGAGGAAGTACTCCTGCCCGGCTTCGAGCATGAAAGCGTCGTCGTCGATGAGGATCTCGTTGTTGATTTCCAGCACGCCGCCCACGGTGCCCTCCAGCTCGGAGAACGGGACGTCCAGCATGGCCTGCGCCTCGCCGAACGGATCCGCCGGCAGCGCCGGGCCGGGGGGGTAGAGCTTGATTCGCAGCGTGCCGGTGCCCTCGATGGGGTCGAAGATGGCGAAGTCGATCCTCGTGATCTCGGCATCGAAGGGGGCTTCGATGAAGAGGCCGAGGGCGGGAATGTCGACGTCGTCCAGCACGTCCTGCCCGAGCGGCACGAAGACCGGATTCTGGAACTGGTAGTACTTGAGGATATCGCCCTGCTTGGCGGGGCGGTCGGGCCGCAGCGTCACGGAGGGCGGTTCGTGGAACGGCCCGAAGCGAGCGCCGTCGGTGGTGCGCTGCGCCGTGGCCGGTGCGGCCACGGCAGCCAGCAGGAGCCCGGCCAGCGCCAGGGAAAGCAGGTAGCGGTACTTCATGGGACTATCGGTAGGGAAAGGGGACGCGACGCCCCATCAGACGGGGGGCGTCTTCGGACGGGAGCACATCGGCCGGAAGGGCGGAGGCCGTGGCGCAAAGTAGGCGACGCGCACGCCGGTTGCAAGCCCGCATATGTGAGGCCCTGGTAATGCGCCCCAGAGGCCGCAGGCGCTGGCGGATGCGTCAGTTCGCGGCCGTGTCCACTTCCCAGAACTGGGCGAGCTGCTGGATGAAAGCCACCTCGCCCGGCACGATGGACCCGTCCGCCGAGGCCAGCTCGGCCAGATCGTTCAGCAGCGCGATCCGCTCCGGCTTGCCCAGCGAGTTTTTGAGGGAGGCGATGGAGGCCTCGACCATCTCGCGGCTGTGGCCACCCAGGTACGTCAGCAGCACTTCGTCGAAGACCTGGCGCATGCGGGTCTGCTGCGCCTCCGGGAACTGCGCCGCCAGCTTCTTCGCCATCGTCTCCTGCTCGTTGGGGTCCAGTTCGAGGTCCGTCCCGTGGCTGAGCGCGAGGTAGAGTAGCGCCACGTCGTGCATGGCGCTCCAGTCAGAAGGTCCGTTGGCGAGGTTCATCACGTCGGTAGGCGATCCGTGATCGTCGAGAGGGAAGGTCGGGGCGGCGGAAAGCGTCGGGTACAAACGGTGCGTCTTCTCCGGGGTTCGGCCTCGCGCCGCCTTTTTCGGCCTCGTTACCTGACCGCCGCCGCCCGGCGCAGGGGGCGGCCCGCGCACCGCCCCCTCGGGAGGCACCGCCCGCCACGCACCCGAGCGCCGGGCCCGCAGACTTCGACGGATCGGCAACGGCTGTAACGTTCCTGGCGGATCGGGGTCGGTGGGCTGTCCATCCGCGTCGCAGCGGAGTAGATTAGGAGCGCAACCTCGATCACGAGCAGCCATCGGTCCCTGCGACCGGGAGCATCCTCATGGCCCGGCATCCATCGATCCGCCCCCGCTGGAGTCTGCTGCGGGACAACCTGACCGTCTCTCCGCCCCCGGACCGGCTCGACTATGCCGTCTTATCCCGGCAGGTGGTGCTCGTCGTCTCCGGCTTCATCGCCCTCGGCCTGCTCTTCGCGCTGGTGATGGACCTGCTCCCTCGCGTCCTCTAGCCCATCGCTCTCCCGCTCATGCAGGCCGACGACCTGCGGCGCCGCCTCGACGCCCTCGACGACGCACCGCACACCGCCGACCCCGACGCAGCAGCCGATCTCTTCGCCCAGCTTCTGGCGGCCCTCAACGACGGCACCGTGCGGGCTGCCTCCCGCCGCGACGACGGCACCTGGCAGGCCCATCCGTGGGTCAAACGCGGCATCCTCCTCGGCTTCCGGCTGGGCCGCCTCACCGACTTCTCGACGGACCGCTTCCCCTTCTTCGACAAGCACACGTA
>JAWWAN010000093.1:0-9643 GCA_033721675.1 Rhodothermales bacterium
ACTACCGTAACGGTCACTGGCAGTGGGAAGGGCGGTCGCAATCAAGAGATGGCGCTCTCTGCGGCACTAGCACTCGAAAAAACCAACTGGCCGTGCGTCTTCCTGAGCGGCGGCACGGATGGCATCGACGGGCCGACCGACGCGGCCGGCGCCTGGGCTATGCCGGAGACGTGCGCCGAGGCCCGTGCCCTCGGCCTCCGTCCCGAGATCCATCTCGAAGAAAACAATGCCTATCCATTCTTCGACGCCCTCGGGGCGCTGCTCCGGACTGGTCCCACCCACACGAACGTGATGGACGTGCAGGTCGCCCTCGTTACTCCCGGGCACCTCGATTGATGCCGGCGCCCGAAACAGAAGACGGGCGAAGAGGAAATCCCCTTCGCCCGCCGAATGACCGAGCGGTTACGCACTCATGCCCCTGCGGCAAACCCCGTACCCTCTCAGCGCAATGAGGTAGCTCAACTTCTACCCGGCGAGATCCCTCGGCTGCGCTCGGGATGACACAGCCGGGGTTGTACGGGGCGCACCCGGCATCAGACCACGGCGCTGATCTTGCGGAAGATCTCTGCGCGCGGCTCCCCCGTCCGTTCATGGACCAGGTTGACCATCTTCCGCAGATCGCCCCGCGTCTTTTTCATCTCCTTGTCGGTGCCGAGGTCTGCGTCGCTCCAGAGCGTCCGGATCCGGTCCCGAACTCGCCGCCAGCTCTCGTTCATGCGTTTGGTCGCCATACCGTTGCCATCCCATGTGTGTATAGATTACGTAGTATATTTCATGGGGTGGCCCGATGGAAGTTCCGATTTTATGCCAGAATTGAGGGTTTCTTGGACGAGACAGGGGTCATTCCGCGCTCGACACGGGTGCTCACGGTATGGCACCTGCGCCCGCTCGGGGGATCCCGGATCGAGTCGGGGATGACAAACCTGTGAAACCGCACACTCCGTTCAGCGGACGGGTCTTACGAGGGGCTGCTTTGTGAGCCGCGCGCAGAGATCTTCCGCAGCATCATCACGCCGAGGGCGGTCACCCATACGGCCCCGACGGCCGGGCCAGCCGGCCAGATCCACGTCATGGGCCGCCCGAGGAGGGTGGAGAGGCTGAAGACCAGGCACAACCCGCCGCCGAGGATCCCTACGGCGGCGACCGTCCGCGGGTACTCGGCGCTTCGCCACAGCGCCACGGCGATCAGCAGCATCCCCATGCCGAGGAAGAGGCCGGTCCAGATCGGGAAGAGCGCGAGGTCGACGGTGCGCACCACGCCGGCCGCCAGCAGGATCGAGGCCCGCTCGTCCGCGCCGGCCAGCATCCATCGCTCGGCGTAGTAGGGATAGCCGTGGCCGTCGATCACGATGGCGACCACGAAGACGGCGGCCCCGAGCACGGTGACGTACTTGCCCGCCTCGCCGAGCGCCCGCGCTTCGGAGTCCTCCAGGGTGTGGACCAGCAGCGCCAGCCCTACGACGACGAGGACCGCGGCCAGGGCGGCGGCATCGTGCAGGAGCGCCCAGTGCGGCAGGGAGGCGACGAGGGCGAGGAGCTCTGCGGTCTGGGGCGGCGGCGGGGGGTGAAACGCATTCACGACGATGCCCCCGACGCCGCCGATCAGCGCGGCGAGGCCTCCAATCCGTAAATGCGCGGGGTGCTCCACCGTACTTCTCCGGCGTCTCTGCATACGATGAACGCGGTACCGCCACGCGGCCGTGCCGGCTGGAACCCAAAGTGGCGGTCGGGCACCACAATTACAAGCCTTCTACCCCTCGCGCCTGAAGCGGACAGTCCAGGGGGGAGCAGTGCAGGGAGGCACGCGGTGGCCCCTTCGTTACGCGCCGTCACGAACCCCGCGGACAGCCCGCCATACAAGGGGCTTCAGTGCGGTGCCGTTTCCCCTCGGCGGTCCGTGGATTCGAGCGACCACGAACGAGCGAGAGGAGCATCCCATGGAATCGTTGAACGAACAGGTCGCCGTCGTCACCGGCGCATCGAGCGGGATCGGTGAGGCAACGGCCCGGAAGCTGGCGGCAGCCGGCATGACCGTCGTGCTGGCCGCCCGGCGCGAGGAACGCCTGAAGCAGCTTCAGCAGGAGATCGAGGAACAGGAGGGGCGCGCGCTGGTCGTCCCCACCGACGTCACCGACCGCGAGGCCGCGCAGCGGCTCGTCGACCAGACCCTGGAGGAGTATGGTCGGCTCGACGTCCTGGTCAACAACGCCGGCGTCATGCCGCTCTCGTTCGTGGACAAGGTGAAGCTCGACGAGTGGGAGTGGATGGTGGACGTCAACGTCAAGGGCGTGCTCTTCTGCACGGCCGCGGCCCTGCCGGCGATGCTGGAGGCCGGGCGGGGTCACCTCGTCAACATCTCGTCCGTGGCCGGCCGGCGCGTCTTCCCGGGCGGGGCCGTCTACTGCGCCACCAAGTTTGCCGTGCGGGCCTTCTCCGAGGGGCTGCGCCGCGAGCTGGCCCCGAAGCACGGCATCCGGGTGACGAACGTCGAGCCCGGCGCAGTCACTACCGAGCTGCCGGAGACCATTACCGACGAAGACATCCAGCGCACCATGGAGAAGATGCAGGCGATGACGTTCCTCGAACCCGAGGACATCGCCGAGGCGGTCCACTTCGCCGTGGTGGCGCCGCCCCGGATGGACGTGGCCGAGGTGCTGGTGATGCCGACCGACCAGGGGTCGTGAATCGGCGTGGAAAATAGGGCGGCGGCGTGCCGGGGCGGGGCGGCTTTTGTATACTGAGCCGACCTGTTCCGAGAACGCAGCCAACCTTTCTGCGGCCCATGCGCTTCCCCCGTCTTCTTCTCGCCGGCATGTTCCTCGCCTTCCTCCCGGCCGCCGCGGCCGCGCAGGAGCTTCCGTTCGGCCCCGACGTGCCGCTCGACGGCGTCACCGGCTACGACCCGGCCATCCCGACGCCCGACGAGATCATCGGCCACCGGATCGGGGAGGCCCACACGACGCCGCCCGAGGTGTGGATGTACTTCCGCGCCGTCGATGCCGCGAGCGACCGCGTGGTGGTGCGCGAGCACGCCCGGTCCTACGAGGGGCAGCCGCTGATCCACGCCGTCGTCACCACGCCGCAGAACCACGCCCGCCTGGAGCAGATCCGGGCCGCCAACGTCCGCCTCTCCGCCGAGCCCGAGGCCGTCGGGGACGACGCGCTGGCGCGGATGCCGGCTGTGGTCTACCAGGGCTACAGCATCCACGGCAACGAGGCCAGCGGGACGGAGGCCGCCGTACTGCTGCTCTACCACCTCGCCGCCGGTCAGGGGCCCGGCATCGACGAGATCCTGGAGAACACGGTCGTCCTCCTCGACCCCCTGTTCAACCCCGACGGCCGCGACCGCTTCACCGACTGGGCCAACCGTAACCGGGGGACCGTGCCCGTCACCGACCCCCAGGACCGCGAGCACGTGGAGCCGTGGCCCGGCGGCCGGACGAACCACTACTGGTTCGACCTCAACCGGGACTGGCTGCCGGCGGCGCACCCCGAGAGCCAGGGGCGGCTGCGCGTCTTCCACCACTGGCGCCCGCAGGTGCTCACGGACCACCACGAGATGGGCTCCAACGCGACGTTCTTCTTCCAGCCCGGCGTGCCGAGCCGCACCAACCCGAATACGCCGCAGCGCAACCAGGACCTCACCGCCGAAATCGCCACCTACCACGCGCGCATCCTCGACCGCATCGGCCAGCCCTATTATTCCGAGGAGAGCTTCGACGACTTCTACTACGGGAAAGGGTCCACCTACCCGGACATCAACGGCGCCATCGGCATCCTCTTCGAGCAGGCCTCGTCCCGGGCGCTGCTGCGCGAGACCGATAACGGCCTGCTCGATTACGCGACGTCCGTCCGCAACCAGTTCGCCACCTCGCTCTCGACGCTGGAGGCCGTCGCCAACATGCGCGAGCAGCTGCTGCGGCACCAGCGCGACTTCTACCGCGAGGCCGGGGAGGTGGCGCGGCGCGAGCCCGTCAAGGGCTACGTCATCGGGCTGGACCGGGGGCGGACGCGCGCCCAGCTCCTCGCGCAGACGCTCCAGCGCCACCGCATCCGCGTCCACGAACTCGCCCGCGACGTCGACGCCGGCGGCGAGACGTTCCGGGCGGGCGCGGCCTACGTGATCCCGACGGACCAGCCGCAGGGCCGCCTCGTCAAGGCCGTCATGGAGCGCATGACGACGTTCGAAGACTCCATCTTCTACGATATCTCCACCTGGACCCTGCCGCTGGCCTACGACCTCGACTATGCCGAGCTGCGGCGCGACGTCGGTGGGCTGGCCGGGGCCGCCATCGACAGCGTCCGGCTGGACGGCGGGGGCGTCGTCGGGGGGCGGACGAGCGTCGGCTACCTGATGCCGTGGGGCCGCTACTTCGCGCCGCGCGCCCTCTACCGGCTCCAGGAGGCCGGCATCCGGGCCGTCCTGCTCACCGAACCCTTCAGCGCCCTCATCGAAGGGCAGGAGCGCCGCTTCGGGCGCGGTGTGCTCTACCTCTCGACGGACCAGCGGGATGCCGACGCCGCGACGGTGCACGACCTCGTCCGCCAGGTCGCCGCCGAGAACCACGTGACGATCTACGCCGTGGACTCCGGCCTGACGCCGTCCGGCCCCGACCTCGGCACGCGGGGCGGGGGGGGTGTGCTGGAGCAGCCGGTGATCGCCCTGCTCACCGGCTCCGGCACGAGCGCGTATAACGCCGGCGAGGCGTGGCACCTGCTCAGCGACCGCTTCCAGATCCCGGTCACTCTCCTCGACGTGGACAACACCGGCTGGGCCGACCTCTCGCGCTACAACACGCTCGTCCTGGCCGGCGGCTCCTACAACGGCCTCGACGTCGAGAAGGTGAAGGGCTGGGTGCGGAGCGGCGGCGCCCTCGTCGCGCTCGACAGCGGCGCCGAGTGGGCCGTCCGCAACGGGTTCGTCGAGCTGGAGTCGCGTCCGTTCGACAGCGACTCGCTCTTCCGCGAAGTGTCGTATGCGGATCTCAGCGAGGCACGCGGCGCGCAGGTGGTGGGCGGTGCGATCTTCGAGGCGCGGCTGGACACCACGCATCCGCTCGCCTTCGGCCTCGACGAGACCATCCCCGTCTTCGTCCGCAACCGGGATGACATCTTCGACCCGTCGGCCGAGCCCGGCACGAACGTGGCCGTCCTCACGGACGATCCGTTGCTGAGCGGCTACCTGGCCGAGGAGCAGGCGGACCGGCTCAGCGGCAGTGCCACGCTCGTGGCGGATCGGATGGGGCGGGGCCGGGTGATCCTGTTCATGGACAACCCGAACTTCCGGGCATTCTGGTACGGCACCAACGCGCTCTTCCTCAATGCCGTCTTTCTCGGCCGGGCGTTCTGAATCGGGGGTATCGGTGTTTCTGCTTCCCACTGCTTCATGAGGAGCACGACCGGGAACACCGGACTCCTGCAACCCCGGAACGCGGCGATGAACGAAGCCCCCGTCGTCACCTGTTTTCTGCGGAACGAGGACGCCGTCTTGCTGTTGCGCCGCAGCGGCGAGGGCGGGTTGCATGGGCGCTGGGACGGCGTGAGCAGACCCGTAGCGACTGCTGACCCAGAGCAGGACGCCCGCCGCGCGATCGACGATGCGACGGGGCTCGGCGATGCCGCAGCGCTCGTGCGGCGCGGCGAGCCGTTCCCGGTGGAGGACGACGACCTCGGCACTCGCTGGATCGTCCATCCCTTCCTGTTCGACTGCGACCGCCGGCCGGTGCGCGTTGGCCGGGGGCCGGCCGAGGCCGCGTGGGTGCCGCCGCCGGAGATCCTGCGGCGGGAGACGGTGCCGCAGCTCTGGGCGGCGTACCGCAGCGCCGGCCCGTCGCTGGAGTCGATCTGCGCTGATCGCAGCCACGGCTCGGCATGGCTGTCGTTCCGCGTCCTGGAGGTGTTGCGAGACCGCGCGGCGGAGGAGGGGCTGGGAGATGACGTGGCGGCGTGGAGCCGGCTATGCGCCCTGGCCGACGGCCTGCGGACCGCGCGGCCCCCGATGGCGGCCCTCGCGAACCGCGTCAACCGCGCGATGTACCGGGCGCGCGAGGAGGCGAGTGCCGAGGCCGTGGGGCGGGCGGCGCAGGCCACCCTGCGCGACGCCATCGATGCCGAGGGGGCCGTGGCGCGCCGGGCGGCAGCGTTCGTTTCCGGCCGGCGCGTCTTCACACTCTCGCGCTCAGGCACCGTGCTGGCCGCCCTCCGGTTGGCCGATCCGCCTCCCGGCCGCCTCGTCATCGCGGCGTCCGAGCCGGGCGGCGAGGGGCGCGCCCTCGCCGAAACCCTGGCGAAGCAGGGAGTGCCGGTGACGCTCGTGGCTGACGCGGCGGTCGCGCAAGTCTTCGAGCAGGAGCAGGCAGACGTCGTTCTCGTGGGCGCAGACGCCGTGTTGCGCAGCGGCCACGTGGTCAACAAGGTGGGCACGCTCACGGCTGCGTCGTGGGCGCGGCACCACCACGTGCCCTGCTACGCCGCCGCCGCCACCGACAAGATCCGCACCGACGACGCGGCGCCGCTTGGCGAGGCCGACCCCGCTGCGCTCTACGACGGCGATGCTCCGCTCGACCGGTTCAACCCGCTCTTCGAGGTCACGCCCGCCCGGTACTTCTCCGGCCTGATCACCGAAGAGGGCATCCTCGCCGCCGCCGACGTGCAGGACGTGGCGTTCGAGCTGAAGACGATGGCGGACTGGTGAGGGCCGTGCAGTCTGGCTCTGCCTTCGGCCATCGGGTCTCCCCTTTCTCCGATCGTACCTGAACTTCTGAGCCATGCCCAACCGCCTCGCCAACGCCCAGAGTCCCTACCTCCTTCAGCACCAGGACAACCCGGTGGACTGGTACGAGTGGGGCGAGGCGGCCTTCGAGGCTGCACGCCGCGAAGACAAGCCCATCTTCCTCTCCATCGGCTACTCGACGTGCCACTGGTGCCACGTGATGGCCCACGAGTCGTTCGAGGACGACGGCGTGGCGGCGCTCATGAACCGCGCGTTCGTCAACGTCAAGGTGGATCGGGAGGAGCGGCCGGATCTCGACCAGCTCTACATGACCGTCTGCCAGATGATGACGGGCTCCGGCGGGTGGCCGCTGACGCTGCTCCTGACGCCCGAGAAAAAACCGTTCTTCGCCACCACCTACATCCCCCGCGAGACGCGCGGCGGGCGCCTCGGGATGCTCGAATGGATCCCACGCGTGGAAGCCGCCTGGGCCGAGCACCGGGCCGACGTGGTGGCCTCCGCAGACGAAGTGACGGGCCTCCTGCAGCAGGCCGCGGCGCTCGACGGCAGCGACGCCGCGCTCGACCACGACGCCCCACACCTCGCCTTCGCCCAGCTTCAGCGCCGCTACGATGCGCAGCACGGCGGCTTCGGCGGCGCGCCCAAGTTCCCCTCGCCCCACACGCTCGTCTTCCTCCTCCGCTACGGGCACCGCACCGGCGAGGCGGCCGCGACCCACATGGCGGCGCACACGCTCCGCCGGATGCGCCTCGGCGGCATCTTCGACCACGTCGGCTACGGCTTCCACCGCTACGCCACCGATGCCACGTGGACGCTGCCTCACTTCGAGAAGATGCTCTACGACCAGGCGATGCTCGCCTGGGCCTACACCGAGGCGTTTCAGGCCACGCGCGAGCCCGTCTTCGAGGCCACCGCGCGCGAGGTGCTCGCCTATGTGCTCCGCGACCTCGCCGCGCCCGAAGGTGGCTTCTTCAGCGCGGAAGACGCCGACAGCGAGGGCCGCGAAGGCGCCTTCTACGTCTGGACGCTCGATGAACTGGGCGAGGCTCTGGGTCCTGACCTCGCGCCTCTCGCCGCGCGCCTGTTCGAGGTGGAGGCCGCCGGCAACTTCGAGGACGAGGCCACCCGCCGCCGGACGGGTGAAAACGTCCTCCATCTGCGGAAGCCTCTCACCGAGTGGAGCGAGGTGCTGGAGAGGGAAGAGGCCGCGCTCCGCCAGCAGGTGGAGGTGATCCGCGAACGCCTCTATGAACACCGCGCCCAACGCCCGCGCCCCGGCCTCGACGACAAGATCCTGACCGACTGGAACGGACTGATGCTGGGCGCCCTCGCCCGCGCCGCCCGGGTCTTCGAGGACGACGGCTATCGCGCCGCCGCCCTCCGCACCGCCGGATTCGTGCTTTCCACGATGCGGACCGACGACGGCCGCCTGCTGCACCGCTACCGCGATGGACACGCCGGCCTCGACGCCAACCTCGACGACTACGCCTTCCTGATCCACGGCCTCGACGAGCTGTACGCCACTAGCTTCGAGCCGCACTACCTCCGCACCGCCGTCGAGTTGATGGAGACGGCCCTGGCGCGGTTCTGGGACGCGGAGCGGGGGGCGTTCTTTTTCGCCCCCGCCGACCGCGACGACCTCATCGTCCGCCCCAAGGAAGCCTACGACGGAGCGTTGCCGTCCGGCAACTCGATGATGATGCTCAACCTGCTGCGCCTCGGCCGGCTCACGGGGCGGCCGGCGTGGGAGCAGCGGGCCGAGGACGTCGGACGCTTCTTCGGAGAGGCGGTGCGGCGCCAGCCGTCGGGGTTCACCGGGATGCTGCTCGCGCAGGGCTTCGCGGTCGGGCCGGCCTACGAGGTCGTGCTGGCGGGGGACCCCCGCGAGGCCGGCATGCAGGCGATGGTCGAGGCGCTGCGCGGGGCCTACGTGCCGGAATCGGTCGTGGTGCTGCGGCCCCCCGGCGACGCGCCGGCCCTCGCCGAGCTGGCCCCGTACACGGCTGACCAACGCGCGCTCGGCGGGCAGGCGACGGCGTACGTCTGCCGGCGCTATGCGTGCGAGGCCCCGACGACGGACCCCGCCGCCATGCTCTCCGCGCTCGGGATTGCGAAGTCGTGAGGAAGAACGCGGCGGAAGCGCTTTCCGGGAATCCGAGGTGCCGGCGTGCTCGTTGAAAAAGGCTGCGCGATCCGTGCCGCACGGCGCCGCCCGCGCTCCGTCATCCTCCCGCGTCAACCTCCTGCGATTCCATGCGCGACGTATACATCGTCTCCGCCGTCCGCTCGCCCATCGGCAAGTTCGGCGGGGCGCTCAAGGACCACTCGCCTGTCGACCTCGCCGCCCCCGTGATGAAGGCCGCCCTGGAGCGCGCGGGCGCCGAGGGGGAGCAACTCGACCTCGTCATGTTCGGCAACGTGCTCCGGGCCGGGCAGGGCCAGCTCGTCCCCCGGCAGGCTGCGCTCAAGGCCGGCATCCCGAAGGAAGTCGATGCCATGGCGATCGACATGGTCTGCTCCTCCGGCATGATGAGCGTGATGAATGCCGCGACGACGATCAAGGCGGGCGAGGCCGATCTGATCCTCGCCGGCGGCACGGAGTCGATGTCGGGCGCCGGGTTCTATCTCTCCAGCGGGGCGCGGTGGGGCTACAAGTATCTGGCGGGCGCCTTCGAGAACGTCACCGACGTCATGTTCCGCGACGGCCTCTCGGATCCGATGAGCGGCGAGGCGATGGGCGACCAGACCGAGCGGCTCGCCGAGGAGCGCGGCATCACGCGCGAGGCGCTCGACGAGGTCGCCGAGGCTTCCAACCGCCGCGCCGCCGAGGCCACCGACGGCGGCGCCTTCGCCGATGAGATCGTGCCGATGGAATACCGCGCCCGCCGCGAGACGCGCACGCTGGAGCGC
>JAWWAN010000094.1:0-9635 GCA_033721675.1 Rhodothermales bacterium
CGCTGCTGGGCAGCGTGGGGCAGCTCTACGGCGATGCCCTCTTCCTGGAACACCTGTTCACCTTCCTCGACCTCCAGCCGACGCTCCAGAGCCCGGAGCGCCCTCACCCCGCGCCCGAGGCGCTGCACGACGGCATCACCTTCCGCAACGTGACCTTCTGCTATCCCGGCAGCACGCACCGGGCCCTCGACGCCTTCGACCTCCACGTGCCGGCCGGCAAGACGGTCGCGCTGGTGGGGCCGAACGGGGCGGGCAAGACGACCGTCACCAAGCTCCTGTGCCGGTTCTATGACCCGACCGGCGGCGCCATCGAGCTCGACGGCGTGGACCTCCGCCGGCTGGACGTCGACGAACTCCGCCGCCGCTGCACCGTGCTGTTCCAGTACCCGATGCACTACTTCGCGACGGTGGCGCAGAACATCGCGATGGGGGACCTGAAGACGCCGCCGAGCCGGGAGCGCATCGAGCGGGCGGCGCGGGGCGGCGGCGCGCACGAGGTGGCGGCTCAGCTCCCGCAGGGATACGAGACGCTGCTGGGGAAGCAGTTCCGGGGCGGCGCCGAGCTGAGCGGGGGGCAGTGGCAGCGCATCACGCTGGCCCGCGCCTTCTACCGCGAGGCGCCCATCGTCATCCTGGACGAGCCGACGAGCTTCATGGATTCCTGGGCCGAGGCGCAATGGCTCGACCGCTTCCGCGAACTCGTGCGGGGGCGCACCGCGCTCATCATCACCCATCGCTTCACCACGGCGATGCGCGCGGACCTCATCTGCGTGATGGACGCAGGGCGCGTCGTCGAAGCCGGCACGCACCGGGAGCTGCTCGCCCGCGACGGGCTCTACGCCGCCTCGTGGACGGCGCAGATGCAGGCCGAGAAGGATCTCTCGCAGAAGGTTCCGGAGTGAGGCGCGCGCTCGTGAGGGGTATGGCTCCCGAATCCAGGTCTCCAGAGTCCATCGCCGGCCGGCAAGCCTTCGAGCTGGTGTGCTGCTGTGCCCGGACGCAGGTGCTGCCCGAGCATGCCGAGCGCGCCGAGGCGCTGGTGCGGGAGGGCGTGGCGTGGGGGCTGGTGAACCGGCTCGCCGTGCTGCACGGAGTCCACGCGCTGGTAGACCGCGCCCTGCTCGCCGTATGCCCGGAAGCCCTGCCGGACGCGCTCGCCGGCGAGCTCCACCAGCGCACGCGCGCGACGGCGGTCTTCAACACCCTCCTGGCCTCCGAGCTGGGCCGGCTGCTGGGCCGCCTCGATGCGCGCGCCCTCCCCGCCCTCGCCCTCAAAGGCCCCGCCCTCGCCCAGATGGCCTACGGAGACGTCCGGTTGCGGGTCTACCTCGACCTCGACGTGCTGGTGCGCGGCGAAGACTTCCGGGCGGTGAAATCCGTGCTGGCTGAGGAGGGGTATGCGCCCCGCGCGGCGCGCGCCGGGAGCCATGGGCTCCGCACGAAGATCAGCCTCTGGCAGGCCCGGCAGTACGTCTTCACGCGCGGCGCCGGCGTCTTCAACCTGGACCTCCACACCGCCGTCATGCCACCGCTGTACTACTACGCGATGGACTTCGACGCGCTCTGGAGCCGGGCGGAGGCGGTCCGGGTCGGGGAAGCGGCGGTCCAGTGCTGCGGCCCCGAAGACACGCTGCTGATGCTCTGCTTCCACGGCGCGAAGAACCGCTGGGAGACGCTGAAGTACGTCTGCGACGTGGCCGAACTCATCCGCGCCCGGCCGGGGCTCGACTGGGACCGCGTGCGGCGGCAGGCGCGCACCACGCGCGCGGAACGCATGCTCTACCTGGGCCTCCACCTCGCGCACGCGCTGCTCGGCGCGGCGCTGCCCGAAGAGGTCGCGCAGCGCATCGAGCGCGACCGGCCCGTGCGGCAGATCGGGGAGCGCCTGTTGGAGCGCTTCCCCACCCAGGTGTACGAGGGATCCGTGGCGTGGGAGGAGCGCTTCCGGTTTCACCTCGCGATCCAGGATACCGTGGCGACCCGGGTGCGGTACGGGAGCGTCGCGCTGCTGCGGAGGCTCTGGGATCTGGTGCCGCCACGGAACGCGGCCGGGTAGGCTGCACGCCGGCCGCTGCTACTTCACGATGGTCAGCTCGCGGCGCAGAACCGTTGCGCCGGCCTGCATGCGGTAGAGATAGACGCCGCTCGGGAGGTCGCCGGCATCCCAGTACACCGCGTGGCGGCCCGCCGGGACCGGTGCCGAGAAGGGGGTCGCGACGCGTTTTCCGAGCAGGTCGTAGACGGCGAGCGTGACGTGGGCGGCCCTCGGGAGGCCGAAGGCGAGCGTCGTAGCACGGGCGAACGGGTTCGGGTAGTTCGCGTAGAGCTGCGCCGAAGCCGGCACCTCGGCCTCCGCCTCGGCGGCGACGCCCGCGTCCTGCGGGGTCACTTCCAGTGTGCTCAAGATCATCACCGCGTCGTTCGTGTAGAGCCCACTCCCCTGCGCATAGTGCGCCCGCACCGCCGCGCCGCCGTACTCCACCCCGGCCCGGGGATCCCACACGCGGTAGCGCAGCGCCTCGCCGGCACGGAGGCCGTCCCGCTCGGGGGCCCGGTCGTGGGTTCCCCATACGGTGATGTACCCGTGCTCGCCCTGCCAGACCAGCACGCCCGCGCAGATCTCGGGCAGCAGCGGGTCTGAGGAGAAGACGGCGATCTCGGCACCCGCCGCCAGCGGGACGCCGCCGACCTCGGGCGCGCTCCCGGCCGGCACCACGACCGTGGCGTTGAAGACGTTGCCGGCGCCGTCGAGGCAGCCGGTGAAGTGCGTCTGCGCGTGGCCGGAGGGGGCCACCGGCAGGCACAGGCCGAGCGACAGGAGGAGAACGCGGAGGTGCGGCATGAACGGGATGACGCACGGGCGGGGGCAGGGGCTGCCTACCCAATAGGCTGCCGGGCGATAGGTTCCGTCCCGAGGCGCACATCCGGCGGGCGCCCAGCGCACCGCGCGAACCGCGAGCGGCACGGCCCGGAAGATCCCCGGCCGTGCCGCTCGCATGCTCAGGGCTCCCCGGCGAGGGGAAGCCGGTGCGATGGCCTCACTTCACGAGGGTGAGGGTGCGCGTCGTCACGACCCCGTCCGCCTCCATCCGGCACAGGTAGACCCCGCTCGGGAGGTCGCGCGCCTGCCACTGCACCGTGTGCCGGCCGGCGGCCATGGTCTCCGCGAGCAGCGTCGTGACCTCGCGGCCCAGCAGGTCGTACACCCGCAGCGTGACGTCGGCGGTGCGAGGCAGGCCGAAGGCGATCGTCGTGGCCGTGTGGAAGGGGTTCGGATAGTTCGCGTAGAGGGTTACCTCCTCCGGCACCTCGGCTGCCAGCGCCTCGGTGGTCATGCGGCGCTCCTCGCCCAGGCGCTCGGAGGCCGCGTAGTCGTGCTTGTCCTCCTCGCCGTCGGCCTCCTCCATCAGATCGACCGTCGCCCCGGTGAAGTCCGCCAGGACCGTATTCGAGCACACCTCGGTGGACTTCTTCTCGCAGAGATAGATCGCGTAGGGGCCGTCGCCCGGCGTGAGGATCTTCTGCTTGAAGTTGCCGTCGTTGGTCGTCCGCTTCGAGAAGACGCTGTCCACGTAGACGTCTACCTTGTTGGCAGCCACGAGCGAGTCTGCCCAGGCGAGCTTGGCCTTCTTCGTGCCGTTCTGCGTCAGGAAGACCTTCTTGAGGGTCACGTCGAAGGGCGCCGTGGTGAAGACGTGCGCGCCGGACCACGGGCCGGCGCCGGCGGTGTTGCTCGCCTGCACGCGCCACCGGTAGTCCGCGAGGTTGACCAGCACGTCGGCGACGATCTCGGCCGAGAAGGCGGTCAGCGTCGAATCCACGAGGGGGGCGGTGAAGAGCGTATCGGTGCCGAGGGCGAGCTGCACGCGGTAGCTCTCGGCCTCGACCATCTCGTCCCACATGAGAACGGGATGGGTCGCCACGCGGACGGCGCCGTCGAGCGGGGCGGTCGCCACGGGGGCGGCCGGCGGCTGCGGGCCCGGCAGGACGGTCGTGAACGAGAACGGGCTCGACCAGGGGCTGGTGCCGCCGGCGTTGGCCGCGCGAAGACGCCAGTGGTACGCGGTGCCGTGCATGAGCCCGGTGAGGCCGTACGACAGCCCGGTCAGCGTGGCGGCATCGACCAGGGGGGCGTCGAAGTTGGCGTCGTTCAGGAGGGCCACCTGCAGGTGGTAGGTGTCGGCGCCGGGGGCGGCGTTCCAGGCCAGCGTCACGTCGGTCGGGACGTTCGAGGCGCCGTCGCTCGGGCTCGCCAGCGCAGGTGCCGAGGGGGCCACCCAGACGTTCAGGTCACCGAGGACGAGGAGCTCGTCCATGCCGTACGTCCCGTTCCCCTGGGCGTAGAGGATTTCGACGGCGCTGCCGGCGTACTCCGTGCCGCTCGCGCTGTCCCAGACGCGGTACCGCAGGGTCTCGCCCTCCAGCAGGCCGTCACGCTCGGGCGTCAGGTCGTCGTCGCCCCAGACGGTGAGAAACGCGTGCTGGTTCTGCCAGACGAGGACGCCCGCGCAGAGGTCGGGGTAGGCCGGGTCGTCCGAGAAGACCGCGATCTCGCTGCCGTCGGAGAGCGGCGTGCCGTTGATGCTGGGCGTGCTCCCGACCGGCACCACGACCGTGGCGTTGAAGACGTTGCCGGTGCCGTCGAGGCAGCCGGTGAAATGGGTCTGTGCCTGAGCGCGCATGCTGGGGAGCACGCTCAGAGCCATCAGGGTCACGAAGAGAAGAGACGGGGTGGGGATGCGGAGCATGGTCTGGGGGGGACGCATGTAGTGATGGTGGGGATGTGCCCGGGGAGGCAAGCTGCGCGCACCGTCCTGGGAGAGGCGCCCGGTGGGGGGGGGCGGCCTCGCTGCCGTAATGGCGGACTGTACTGCGGAGATGCCCCGCGCCGACGGCCGGGAGGCCTGTGCGGACGCGCTCCGGCGGGCCGGGCCTGCGGGGCTATCACTTCCTGTGAATCGGCTTCCGGTGGGGATTCCTTAAACAGGAGGCAGCGCGCGCGGGCCGGTGGTGCGGCGAGCCGTCTGAACAACATGCATGCCGCCAACGGCTAGAAATCGGGTGGGCGGTGCGCCTGCCGCCCGGTGCATCACGCAGGCTTTGGATGCGAGCGAGGGAAAATGTCGCGCGAGAGCGCAAGAAGCCGGATTGCTCTGGACAGGGAGATGGAGCAGACCCACCGCTGTTTTTTCGCCCCTCTGAGCGGTCGCTGGGGGCGATCTGCGGGCGGAAGCTCCAGGCGGTTACTTTTTGTAATTGTTGGGATTACGTCTTGTAATGGCCCTCTTTGCGAAGAATCGGGCCTGCGGGGCACGGCGGGGCACGGGGCCGGGCGCGCGCACTGAGCCCGGTGCGGTGCTCGCCGTTTCCCCCACAACCCCAACCGCCGGGGGCGTACATTGTGCGGTGGCAGGGGGGGCGGCCGGGCCGGAGAGGCACCGGCTCGGCGGCGGCGATCTTGACCGCGTCTTCGCATTCGCAAGGAGGGCTGCGAGGCGCCGGCGCCCGAGGGTCGGCGCGCGGGCGTGTGCACCGGCTGCACAGTCTGTGCACCCACCGTACAGGCGTTTGGCACAGAGCTTGTTTCGGTTTCGAAATTACATTACCCTAGGCGATTGTGGGGTGTCGCGTCCCGAAGTGAGACAACCGCCGAAGCGCAGGGGAGTCCGTGAATTCTATCGCCCTCCGGGGCAACGCTACTCATGTTTGGTTCTCAGCGGTCTAGGGGCGGCGCGTCCCCGGAGCACGGCGCGAATCGCAGGATGTTGCCGGCGCCCACTTCCGAGCAAAACGCGCTGGCCGGGCCTGGTTATGCCTTCCACAATGCGCTGCCCCCGGCGAGCGGCAAGCAGCAGGTCGAAAAGATGCTCGACCTGCTGTTCCGCCAGAAGTGGGTCGTGCTGGCGGGCTTTCTGGTGGTGCTGGCCCTCTCGGCGGTCTACACGATGACGCGCGAGCCGCTCTACGAGGCGGCGAGCTTCGTCATGGTGGATCTGGGGCGGGTCACGGTGGACATCGGCCGGAAGCCGGTGACGGAGACCGAGCGGCTCGAAGGGGGCTTCGACCTCTTCGCCCGGAACGACCGCTCGGTCTCCGGGGAGATCCGGCTGCTCGAAATCTCGGACCAGCTCGTGCAGCGCGTGATGCGCCGGATGCAGGCCGCCGAGGCGGCGGGTGGCGGGCCTTCGGCCGAGGAGGGCGCCGTGTTCTCTCCCCTCGGCGGGCGCGTCCGGTTCGTGCGGGAGCAGGGCAGCGACAATATCATCCGCTTCACCGGCACCAGCTCCGAGGCGCCGCGCGCCGCGCTGCTGGCCAACCTGTACGCCGAGGAATACGTCGGGCTCACGCAGGAGGCCGCGCGGTCTCAGGCGCTGGCCCTGCGCGAATCGCTGGAGGAGAAGGAGCAGGAACTGCGGACGGACCTGGACATCCTCGAAGAGCAGGTGCAGCGGTTCATGCAGGCCGGGGCCGTGGGGCTGGATCAGGAGGCCGCCCGCCTGGTCGGCCAGATCGCCGCGCTGGAGGTCCGGCGGGACGAGGTGCGCGTCGACCTCCAGGTGGAGCGGGCGGCGCTCGCTTCGCTCGAGCAGCAGCTCGAAGAGATCAACCCGCAGCTGGCCCAGCGCATCGCCTCCGGCGTGGAGCGGCGGCTGGAGGCCCGGCAGGAGCAGCTCGCCAAGGAAGAGGATCTCCGCGCAAAGATCCTGCTGGAGCAGCCGGAGCTGCGCGGGCGCGAGACGAACGCGCTGCGAGAGATCGACGGGCGCATCCGCCAGCTGCGCGCGGAGATCGACAGCCTCTCGCTCCAGTACGTGGACGAGGTGGCCGCCGCTGGCGGGCTCTCGGGGAGCACGGACGGGCTGAGCTACGTGGCGGAACGCCGCCGCCAGATCGCCGAGCGGCGCATCAACATCAGCCGGCTGGAGGCCGAGCGCGACGTGCTGGAAAACCGCCTGCGCAGCTACCAGGCCGCGATGACGAACCTCCCCGAGCAGTCGATGGAGCTGGCGCAGCTGGAGCGGTCGCGCCTGCGCGTGGAGCAGATGTACCAGAGCGTGGCGGACCAGCTGCAGGCGGCGCGCATCGCCGAGGGCGCGGAGCAGGGCTACGCCCGGCTCATCCGGGCGGCGCAGGTGCCCGGCACGGCGGTCTACCCGGATCCGCAGCGCAACCTGATCCTGGGCGCCTTCTTCGGGCTGCTCCTCGGGCTCGCGCTGGCCGTCGTCCGCGACAAGCTCGACAACCGCATCTACCAGGCGGATCAGCTCCGGAAGCAGGGCCTCAAGGAGATCGGCGTGATCCCGAACATGAAGCCGCTGATCGAGGAAGACTACAAGGGCCACTCGTTCCTGGAGCACGACGGGCAGCAGCTCTCGACGAGCCTCGTCTCGCTCCTCAACCCGGTCTCCGCCACCTCCGAGGCCTACCGTTACGTGCGCACCAACATCCAGTTCAGCCTGCCGGAGATGACCGTGCAGACGCTGCTGGTGGCCAGCCCCGGGATCTCGGAAGGCAAGTCGACGACGGCGGCCAACCTGGCGATCGTGATGGCGCAGGCCGGCCGCCGCACGCTGCTCATCGACGCGGACCTGCGCCGCCCCCAGCTGCACCAGATCTTCGGCCTCGAGAAGGAAAACGGCCTCCTCGAACTGCTCGCCCGGGCCCCGGGCCGCAACGGCGCCAACGGATCGCAGATCGACCCCGACCCGTGGCGCACGTACGTCGATAACCTCTTCGTGATCACCGCAGGGAGCCAGGTCATGGCGGCCACCATGGCGTCGAAGGCCGCCCGCACGCTGCCGGAGCAGGGGAGGGGGGCGGAGAGTCCGGGATCGTTCATCGTCAATCCCTCCGAGCTGCTCGGGTCCGAGCAGATGCAGGACTTCCTGGCGGCGATGCGCGAGGTCTTCGATATCATCATCATCGACACCCCTCCCGTGCTGGCCGCGGCGGATGCGGCCGTGCTCGCCGCCCGTTGCGATGCCACGATCATCGTGACGCGGGCCGGGGTCACCAAAGAAGATGAGCTGGACATCACCGTCGAGGCGCTGGACGACGTCGGGGCGACGGTCATCGGCATCCTGCTCAACGGATTCGACCTCAGCATGGCCTACGGCCACAAGTACCGGTACCGGCACTACACCCGCTATGGGCGCTACTCCAAGTACGGGTACTACGGGCTCCGCGACGAGACCTAGGAGGCGCCGGGCAGCGTGGCTGTAGGCGGGCGGCCCGGGCCCGGCGGTCAGTAAACCTCATGGAGATATGGAACGACGCGTCACCTTCCTGCTGCTCTGTGCCTGCGTTCTGGGGGGGCTGTGCGCTCCCCTCGTGCAGGCGCAGGAGTTCAAACGCCTGGAGGAGCTCGTGGCGATGGGCGTCTCGCACCACGTCTTCGCCCGGCAGGGCGAGCCCACCATCCAGGTTCTGGTGCTCGGCAGCGTCGGGGCACCCGGGGTCTACGAGATCGGTACCGGGGTGGAGCTGGACCAGCTCCTGGCGCTGTCCGGGGGGATGTCGTTCGAGTCCACCGAAGGCAGCGTCACGCGCGTCACGATCCGGCTGTTTCGCGAGGGGTCGGGGCAGCGGAGCCTGGTCTACGAGGCCCCCATGGAGCGGCTGCTGGCCGAGCCCGGGCTGTATCCCCTCCTCCAGGAAGGGGACGTGCTGACGGTCGAGGCCGTGACCGTTGCGGGCGGCCGGTTTGGCTGGCGGGATGCGCTCTCGATCCTCACGAGCGCCCTCTCGATGGCGATCCTCTTCGAGCGGTTTCTATAGCCGTAAGCACAGGCGCCGGCCGGGCTGCCCGGCGCTTTTCCGGCGCCCGTCTGGCCGTCCCGGCCATTCCCACTTTGAGATCGGGCGTCTCGCATGGGGGGAGCAGAAGTACAATTTTGAGATCCCCTATTTCGCGGTAAAGAGCGTACGAAAACCGCCCGGTTGTTTACGCTTCGCTAATGTGCCCCGTAAGCCCTGTAAATGAGTGCGTTACGGGTATTTTTCATTTCGCGGGATGGGGGCGTGAGTCCGGCGCAGGCCGCGGGTGCCCGCGCTGGCATGTCTCTTGAAGAGGGGCTGCGGGATGCGGCCCCGGTTCGGTCCGCGTCCGGTACGTAAGAGCCCCCTTCTGCATCGCCGGCGCGCACGACGCGCCGGAAGCCGCCCCGTAACGCGGCGCCCCCTGGTTGCAGGCCCCGTATCGACGATACCCCTCGCGCCCCCGCCCGCCCCGCCCTCCCGAGGGGCGATGCGCACGGAAGCGCAGGGTTCACCAAAGGCAGGCCCCGGTCAGTTGCGTGCGCGCTCGGCGCATCCTGTAACTGACGGGGCGGAGCCGTACCCGACCCTCTCAACGGAAACCTCAGAACGCGTATGTGCGGCATCGTAGGGTACATCGGATACCGGCAGGTGAAGTCCCTCCTGCTCACCGGCTTGCAGCGCCTGGAGTACCGGGGGTACGACTCGGCGGGGATCGCGATCATGCAGGGCGCCCGCCTCACGGTCTGCAAGCAGGAGGGCAAGGTGAGCGCGCTCGCCTCCCAGGTCGGCGAGGCCGAGATCGAGGGGACGCTCGGCATCGGGCACACGCGGTGGGCCACACACGGCTTCCCGAGCGACGCGAACGCCCATCCCCA
>JAWWAN010000095.1:0-9590 GCA_033721675.1 Rhodothermales bacterium
ACCGCCGACATCCTGCCGTGGGAGGCCCCGCCGGACGCCCGCCGCGTGGCGCCGCTGGAGGCCGCCACGCGCTTCCTCACGCACCTCCGCGACGCCTGGAACCAGACGATGGCGGCGGAGGACCCGGCGGCCCGGCTCGAAGACCAGGAGATCTACCTCACCGTCCCGGCCTCGTTCGACGCCGTCGCGCGCGAGCTCACCGTGCAGGCCGCCCGCCGCGCCGGCTTTCAGCACCTGACGCTCCTCGAAGAACCGCAGGCCGCCTTCTATGCGTGGATCGAGACCCAGCACGACGCCTGGCGAGACCGGATTGCCGTCGGCGAGTCCATCCTCGTCTGCGACGTCGGCGGCGGCACCACAGACTTCAGCCTGATCGAGGTCGTGGAGGAGGACGGGAATCTGGACCTGCGGCGCGTGGCCGTCGGCGAGCACATCATGCTCGGCGGCGACAACATGGACCTGACGCTGGCCTACGCCGTCCGCGCGAAGCTCGCGCAGCAGGGCACCCAGCTGGACACGTGGCAGTTCCGGAGTCTGTGGCAGAGCTGCCGCAAGGCCAAAGAGCGCCTGCTGAACGACCCCGCGCTGGAGGCCGAGCCCGTGGTCATCCTGGGGCGCGGCTCGTCGCTCATCGGCGGCACGATCCGCACCGAGCTGACGCGCGAGGAGATCGAGACGATCATCCTGAGCGGCTTCTTCCCGCTCGTCGAGGCCACCGAATATCCGGAGCAGAAGCCGCGGGTGGGTATGCGCGAGATGGGCCTGCCCTACGCCTCGGACCCTGCGGTGACGAAGCACCTCGCCCAGTTCCTCGGGCGGCAGGCCGGCGGCGAGATCGCCTTCCCCTCGGCCGTGCTCTTCAATGGCGGCGTGATGAAGGCGGACCCCCTGCGCCACCGCGTCCTCGACGCGCTCCGGCGCTGGAGCCCCGACGGCGCCGAGGTCCGCGCGCTCGACGCCGCCGACCTCGACCAGGCCGTGGCGCTCGGGGCGGCCTACTACGGGCTCGCCCGCCAGGGCCGCGGCATCCGCATCCGCGCCGGCGCGCCGCGCACCTATTACATCGGCATCGAGAGCGCCATGCCGTCCGTGCCGGGCATCCCGACGCCGATGAAGGCGCTCTGCGTGGTCCCGTTCGGGATGGAGGAGGGGACCGAGGCGCAGCTCCGCCAGAAAGAGTTCGGGCTGGTCGTGGGGGACCGCGCGGTCTTCCACCTCCTCGCCTCCACCACGCGCAAGGACGACGGGGCGGGTGAGATCGTCGAGGACTGGAGCGGCCAGATCGAGGAGGTCGCCACGATGGAGACCCAGCTCCCCGCCACCGAAGACGCCGAGGGCGGCACGATCCTGCCCGTCTGGATCGAGAGCCGCGTGACCGAGATCGGCACGCTGGAGCTCTACTGCGTCGCCCGCGACGCCGACCGCCGCTGGAAGCTGGAGTTCAACATCCGCGAGCAGCAAGAAGCATAGAACGCCGTGTTCCGGTGTCGTCGTGTTCCGGTCGGGTTGCCAGACTGGAACACCGGACGCATGAGAACACGGGAATACTGGACAGTCCCCGACCATGCCTGACCTCCCCGCCCCGGACGACCTCGCCCACCGCTATGCCATCGGCATCGACCTGGGGACGACGAACAGCGCCGTCGCCTACGTCGACCTGAAGCAGACGCCGCGCCGGCTGCGCATCTTCGAGGTGCCGCAGCTCGTGGAGGCCGGCGAGGTGGCGGCGCGGCCCGTGCTGCCGTCGTTCCTCTACCTGCCGGGCGGGTACGACCTGCCCGAGGGCAGCACGGCCCTCCCGTGGGCGGCGGAGCGGGATTACGTGGTGGGCACGTTCGCCCGCGAGCAGGGCGCGCGCGTGCCCGGCCGGCTCGTGGCCTCGGCCAAGTCGTGGCTCTCGCACGCCGGCGTGGACCGCACGGCGGATATTCTGCCGTGGGGCGCCGACGACGCGCTCCCCAAGGTCTCGCCCGTCGAGGCCTCCACGCGCTACCTGCGGCACGTCCGCGAGGCGTGGGACGCCCGCGTCGCGAAGGGGCGGGACGGGCGCCGCTTCGAGGAACAGCTCGTCATCCTCACCGTCCCGGCCTCGTTCGACGAGGTCGCCCGCGAGCTGACCGTGGCGGCCGCGCGCGCGGCCGGGCTGGGCCACGCGATCCTCGTCGAGGAACCCCTCGCCGCCTTCTACGCCTGGCTGCACGACCACGAGGACGCCTGGCAGGAGCAGATGGACGACGGCCAGCTCATCCTCGTCTGCGACGTCGGCGGCGGCACCACGGACTTCTCGATCATCGGCGTCCGCGAAGGCGAGGCCGGCCTCCGCTTCGACCGGCTGGCCGTGGGCGAGCACCTGATGCTCGGCGGCGACAACATGGACCACGCCCTCGCCCGCCACCTGGAGGCGCGCATGACCGGCACGCCCGGCCGGCTCGACGCCGCGCGCTGGCACCAGCTCGTCCACCGCGCCCGCCAGGCCAAAGAGACCCTCCTCGCCGAGGCGGCCGCGCCCGACGCCGTGGACGTCGCCATCGTCGGCACCGCCGGTCGCCTCATCGCCGACACGCTCAGCACCTCGCTCGAAAAAGACGAGGTCCGCTCGCTCCTGCTCGACGGCTTCTTCCCCGGCGTAGACCTGGCGGACTACTCGGCGCCGCGCGCGGGCCTCTCCGAACTGGGCCTGCCCTACGAGAAGGACCCTGCGGTGACGCGCCACCTCGCTACCTTCTGGCAGCGCTTCGCCGGGTTTGTGCAGGCCGAGATGGGCCGGGCGGCGCCGTTCCCGGACTTCGTGCTCTACAACGGCGGCACGCTCGCGCCCGCCCCGATCCGCCGCCGCCTCACCGAGACCCTCGGCGGCTGGTTCGCGGACGCCGCCGGAGACGGCTGGACGCCCGAGGAGCTGGACAACCCGCGCCCGGACCTCGCCGTGGCGAAGGGCGCGGCCTACTACGGGATGGTGCGGATGGGCGAGGGCGTGCGGGTGGGCAGCGGCAGCCCGCGCGCCTACTACGTGGGCGTCGAGGCCGGTGCCGAGGAGGCGGGCGCCGAGGCCCACCCGGCGGTCTGCCTCGTCCCGCGTGGGACGGAAGAAGGCTTCGCCGCCCGGCTCGAAGAGACCGCGTTCATCGCCCTCACGAACGAGCCCGTGGCCTTCCAGGTCTACTCGTCCAGCACCCGCCTGGGCGACCGGCTGGGCGACGTCGTGGCGCTGCCGGCCGAGGAGGCGAGCGCCCTCCCGCCCATCCGGACCGTGCTACGCTACGGCAAGAAGGGCGTGGCCCAGCGGCTGCCCGTGCAACTCGGCGTCCACCTCACCGAGGTCGGCACCCTCGAGCTGTGGTGCCACGCCGAGGAGACCGACCACCGCGGGCAGCTCCGCTTCGACGTCCGCCGCCAGACCGCGTCGGACGAGCCCGCGCAGGTCGTCGAGGAGACCATCGACGAGAGCCTCATCGGCGCGGCCGAAGACCTCATCCGCAAGACCTTCGCGCGGGTGGATAAACACCATCGCCCCGAGCCGCTGCGCCGCCGCCTCGAAGACGCCCTCGACCGCCCGCGCCATCGGTGGACCGTGCCGCTCCTGCGCAGGCTCGCGGATGCCTTCCTCGCGGTCTTCGACGGGCGGAAGCTCTCGCCACAGCACGAGGAGCGCTGGCTGAATCTCTTCGGCTACTGCCTCCGCCCCGGCTACGGCGACCCCGCCGACGAGCTCCGGATGAAGCAGGCGTGGCGCCTCTACTTCGAGGGCATCGCCAACCACCGCGAGACGCGCTGCCGCAGCGAGTTCTGGCTGCTCTGGCGGCGCACGGCGGGCGGCCTCTCCGCCGGCCAGCAGCAGACGCTCTACCAGGAGGCCCGGCCGGTCCTGGCCGACCCGAAGAAGCGCAAGACGGGCCGCCTCTTCCCCGAGCGGCTCGGCACCAAGGAGGAGCTGGAGCTGTGGATGGCCCTCGCCGCCTGCGAACGGCTGCCCGCGAATGCCAAGACCGACCTCGGCCGGCTCCTCCTGAAGAAACTGGATGGCGCCCCGCCCCAGCCGCAGGAGCTGTGGGCCCTCAGCCGGCTCGGCGCCCGGACCGCGATGTACGGCCCCCTCGACCGCCTCGTCCCGGCCGACGAAGCCGCCCGCTGGCTCGACGGGTTGCTGGCGATGGACCTCGACCCGGCCGACAACACGGCCCACGCGCTCGTCCACCTCGCCCGCCGCACCGGCGACCGCGCGCGCGACCTCCCCGAGGACACGCGCCGGCGCGTGGCCGCGTGGCTGGAGCGGCTGGACCACGGCGCCCGCTATACGGCCATGCTGGACGACCCCGAGAGCGCCCTGGAGCACGACGAGCAGGACTGGATCTTCGGCGAGGCCCTCCCCGCCGGCCTCGTGCTGGCCGAGGATGTGGGTGCGTGAAACGAAACGCCTGCCGGACCGGACGTTACACAATTACCCATCCGGCGCAGGCGCCCGCGGCCCGGCCGGCACGCCGGAGGCCGGGGTAGAATCGACTCTGAATAGCTCGTAGAGCCACTGTTGTAGAGTTCAGGCGCACGCGGCCTGCCCGGTGTTGGCATGGAGTCTGTCTCCGGTGTGTGCGACCCTACAGTGCGATAGGGCGTCGTACAATACCGCACCCGAGTATCGGTGCACGAACCATGCTGATCCTTCACAGCCACATCACAAGGCCGCGGGGAGCGCGTCTCTTCCGGCATCTCCTTCCGCTGCTCACCCTCCTCATCGTGGCGTCCGGCCTCGTCCTCGCGGCCCGGCCCGCTTCCGCGCAGATCCAGACCTACCGCGACGAGTTCTCGGCGACCGCCTACGACGGCACCAACGGCTCGATGGACTGGAGCCCCGAGGCCTGGCAGGAGGAGAGCGAGTCTGACGGCACCGGCAACGGCTTCGTGCGCGTCGTCTCGAGCAGCTACTGCGCCTCGGGCAACTGCCTGCGCCTCGAGGGCGACAATCCCTCGAAGGACTACGCTGCCCGGCGCACGCTCGACCTCACCGGCGGCACCGCGGCGACGCTCTCCTACAACTACCGCCGCCAGAACTACTGGAGCTGCCGGACGCGGGTGCAGGTGCGCAGCAGCGATGCGGCGAGCTGGACCACCCTCGCCACCTACGGCAGCAACGGCGGCGACCCCGGCCAGCAGAGCGCCAGCCACGACATCTCCAGCTACATCGCCAGCACCACTCAGATCCGCTTCATCTCGACGGACTACTGCGATACCGGCGAGTATTTCTACGCGGACAACGTCCAGGTGGAGGGCAGCGGCGTCTTCCCGGTCGAGCTGACGGCGTTCGAGGCCGTGGCCGACGGCGAGGATGTGGAGCTGGCCTGGAAGACCGCCTCGGAGACGAACAACGCCGGCTTCGAGGTCCAGCAGCAGACCGGCGGCGGCTGGCAGGTGCTCGGCTTCGTCGAGGGGCGGGGCACGACGGTCGAGGCGCAGCGCTACGCCTTCCGCGCCGAGGCCCTCGCGCCGGGCCGCCACGTCTTCCGCCTCCGCCAGATCGACTACGACGGGACGTTCGAGATCCACCCGGAGGTCGAGGTCGTCGTGGATCTCCAGACGCGCCTCGCCAGGGAGCCGGCCTACCCCAACCCGTTCAACCCCGAGGCGCGGTTCCGGTTTGCCGTGCGCACGGCCCGGCCCGTAGACGTGGGGCTCTACGACGTGCTCGGGCGGCGCGTGCAGGACCTGTACCGGGGCACGCCCGAGCCGGACCAGATGCAGACGGTGCGGATCGACGGCCACGGCCTGCCGAGCGGGGTGTACGTGGTGCGCCTCGCGAGCGCGCACGGGGTGGCGTCGCAGACCGTGACATTGCTCCGGTGAGGCCGGGGCTGTGCGGGCCTCCCACCCGACAACGTCGTTGCAGTCTCGGCAGATACGGCGGCGTACCCTGAGGAATCCGGATCCCTGCGTTCAGACCTCCCCGTGCGCCATGACCATCTTCGAAGCCCTCCGCGCCGACCACGACACCCAGCGCACGCTTCTGGATCTGCTCGTCAAGACCCACGGGGACAGCGAGGGCCGGGCCGAACTCTTCGAGAAACTGAAAGCCGAGCTGGACGCCCACGCGGCGGCCGAGGAGCGGTTCTTCTACGTCCCCCTCATGGAGCACGACCTGACGCAGGAGAAGGCCCGCCACAGCATCGCCGAGCACCACGAGATTGACGAGCTCATCGAGAAGCTGGAGGAGACGGACCCCAGCTCGCCGGCCTGGCTCCACACGGCCAAGAAGCTCCGCGAGAGGGTCATCCACCACCTCGACGAAGAAGAGCACGAGGTCTTCCAGATGGCCGGCAAGGCGCTGACCGAGCCGGAGAAGACCGATCTCACGGAGCCGTATCGGGGCGAGATGGCGCGGCAGCGCGGCAAGGAAGCGTGACGCCCGAGGTCAGCCGGCGCCCAGCGCTTCGGCCAGGGCCGGCAGCACGTCGCCCGTCCGGCCGTCCACGCGGAGGGCCGCGTCGGCGTCGCCCCGGGTGGGGCCGAGGTTGACGATGGCGACGGGCTTGCCCTCCTTCGCGGCCCCGCGCACGAAGCGGTAGCCGGAGTACACGGCGAGGGAGGAGCCGGCGACGAGGAGCGCGTCCCCTTCGCCGAGCAGGGTCCAGGCGTCGTCCACCACGGGGCGCGGCACGTTCTCGCCGAAGAAGACCACATCCGGCTTGAGGACGCCCCCGCACCGGAGGCAGGCCGGCACCCGGAAGGTCTGCTCCCAGGGCGGGTCCAGCTCGGCGTCGCCGTCGGGGGCGATCTCGGCGGGGGGGCGGGCGGTCCAGCCCGGGTTGAGGGCGAGGAGGCGGCGCTGGAGGCCGGCGCGCAGCTCGGCCGCGCCGCAGCCCAGGCAGCGCACGTGCGCGAGCGCGCCGTGCAGCTCCACCACGCGCCGGCTGCCGGCGGCGTAGTGGAGGCCGTCCACGTTCTGCGTGATGAGGCCGTGCACCAGGCCGGCGGCCTCCATCCGGGCGAGGGCGTAGTGGCCGGCGTTCGGGCGCGCCTGGGCCACGCGCTGCCATCCGACGGCGCTGCGCGCCCAGTAGCGCGTCCGCGCGGCCGGGTCGGTGACGAAGGCGCGGTACTGGATCGGGTTGCGTGCGCGGCGGCGGGTCTCCGGCCCCCGGTAGTCCGGGATGCCAGACTCGGTGCTGCACCCGGCGCCGGTGAGCACGACCACACGCCGTCCGCGCAGCATCGCCGCGAGCCGGCCGAGGGTCGATGCGTCGTCTGGAGCAGGCATGCGCGGGTAAACGGCGAAACGCGGCCGACGATCCACCGGCCGGCGAGCGAGGGCGGCGCGCCTCCGCGCACCGCTCACGCTGCGGGGGGAAGCACCGGGGCCGGGCTCGAAGAGGTAACACCAAAATTACCGGGTGGGCAGGACGGGGCACCCCGTGGCTTGCAATTCATGCCGGCGTTGCATAATCAGTAATTCAGGACCGGGTGGACGCCACATGCTTCAGGTTCCGCCCTCCTCCCCCCACCGCTTCGCCCGCCCATAGAAGATCGGACGCCATTTCTCGCGGGGGATTCGGTCTGTTCGCCAATCAACACGAGGGCATCATGAAGCAGATTGCTACGACACTCAGCCTCGGCCTCCTCGGCCTCCTCCTCGCCGGGACGGCGCTCGCGCAGCCCGTCCGTAACGGGACCGACGTGTTCTTCGCCCGCGACGTCGACGGCGCGGCGATCACGCTCGACGGTGCGCTCGACGAGGCCGTATGGCAGCAGGCCGAGTCGTTCACGCTCACCATGGACGCCTTCTTCGCCCCCGGCGGCGGCTCGCAGGACTTCGGCGGCCAGGTGCTCACCGAGCCCACCGACCCCGTCAACGCCACCATCCACCTCCTCCGCGACGGCAACACGCTCTACGTCGGCGTCGATGCCGAGGACAAGTCCATCGGCGGGCAGCCCGTCAACAACTTCTTCAACCACGACGGGCTCATCATGTCCATGGTCAACCGCATGAACCGGGAGAACGCCTACAACGGCGACAACTGGTTCAACGGCGCCAACACGGACGAATTCTTCTACTCCTGGCTGACCCCGCGCGGCCTGGCCGACAGCGTGGGCATCGACCCCTTCCACTTCGGCAACAACGTCGTCGATGGGGAGCCCCAGAACTGGATGGGCGCGGCCGTCGTCGACGGCGTCTCGAACGACGACACGAACGGCACCGGCACCCCGACCGACGACGTCGGCTACACGATGGAAGTCATGATCGACCTCGCCGCTTTCGGCTACGACATGACCGACGCCGACGGCGACGTGGTGCCGATGACCTTCGGCATCTACGACCTCGACTACATGTGGCCCGTCAACCCGGATCTCCAGTACCGCACCCGGGCCTGGTTGCAGAACCCGTGGGGCGGAGACATGCCCTGGGGCACCAACTACATCTACGGCTCGCCGGACGTGACGGTCAACTCGGGCGACGTGCCGATGATCACGGAGGCGGACCTGAACGTGCACCAGCTCGATGACGGCGACGCCATCGTCATCGACGGCCAGCTCGACGAGCCGTCGTGGAGCAGCGTCAACCCGCAGGTCGTGCTCCAGTACCAGATGTCGCCCGAGATGCTCGACGCGTTGCCGGGCATCGGGCCGTACTACACGCACTGGTTCCGCCCCGGCGGCGGAGACGAGGCCCCGCCCGTCGTGGACCCGACCACCGGCGCCATCACGATGCGCTTCGAGGGCAGCACCCTCTACGTCGGCCTCGACACGGACGACCAGGCCGTCAGCGGGCAGACCCAGTCGGAGTCTCGCTACGACGGCATCCGCGTGGTGATCCGCGGCCTCGAAGACGACCCGAACTCGGGCGAGGCGCGCTTTCCGCACCACCAGTTCCTCTTCGTCGTCGACTCGACCGGCGCCGCCGTCATCGGGCAAGAGGGGCTGGACGAGAACGGCGATCCCCGGCCGGGCATCGAGGCCGCCGCCTCGCTCAAGGGCAGCGGCACGGCCGGCGACCCCTCCGACGTAGACGAGGGCTACCAGATCGAGGTCGCGATGGACCTCGCCACCCTCCTCGGCTTCCCGGACGACCTGGCCGGGGAGGTGATGTACGTCGGCATCAACTTCTTCGACGGGGACGACCTGGACCCGGCCGAGAACAGCTACGGGATGCGCACCTGGTGGCTGACCGAGCGCGGGTCCGGGCCGACGGCGATGGCCTTCTTCAACGTCAACCCGCCCGTCTCCATCGACGACGCGCCGGGCGAGGTGCCGCGCGCGATCACGCTCTACGGCAACTACCCGAACCCGTTCAACCCGGCCACGACGCTGCGCTACGGCCTGCCGCAGACCGGCGAGGTCCGCATCCACGTCTTCGACCTGCTCGGGCGGGCGGTGGCGCGGCTGGAGCCGGGCGTGCAGGCGGCGGGCCTGAACACCGTCCCGTTCGACGCCGCCGGGCTGGCCTCCGGCCTCTACCTCTACCGCATCGACCTGCTGCAGGCCGGCCGCGTGGAGTCCAGCACGGTAGGCCGGATGATGCTGCTCAAATAACCCCGGGCGCGCTGCCGCCATAGCCGGCACGGCGGAGCGTACGCGATCTTCGCGTCCCGCTCCGCCGTGCCGGG
>JAWWAN010000096.1:0-9563 GCA_033721675.1 Rhodothermales bacterium
GCGCCGCCGCCATACCCCGCAGGTTGAGCGCCGCAAGCAGCAACGTCGTGACGAGCGCCACCAAGGGGATGCTCGCGCCCGGCCAGAAATAATCCCGGACGGTGAGGGCGAAGATGAGCGCGTACATCGAGCACGCCAGCGCGTTGCCGATCCAGAAGAACCAGCCCGTGAGGAAGGCGACGGGGCCTGGCAGGAGCCGGTGCGTGAACGAGTAGCCGCCGCCGGCCAGCGGCAGCGCGGCCCCCAGCTCGCCGTAGGTGAGGGCGGTGAACAACGTCAGCAGCCCCATCGCCGGGTACGCCAGCATCCCGAGCGGGCCGGTCAGGTCGGCCAGCGCGCCCGGCAACGCGAAGATCCCCGGCCCCATCATGGCGCCGATGCCGATCATCACGGCCATGAACAGGCCGATGTCGCGCCTGAAGGCTACGTGGTCTGCCATCGCTTCGCAACGCGCATATCCGTTCCGGTTCTTCCTGCCGATTCAGCGTGCTTCCCGTGCGCCCTCGCCGCCTCCCGAGCGCAGCCGAGAGCCTGCCCTGAGCATCGGGAATCTCGCCCTCGACACGAGGTAGCAATGGCGAGATTCCGCAACGGCGAGATTCCTCCGCTCGCTGCGCTCGGTCGGAATGACAATAGGGGGTGTTGTCGGGTAGTGAGCACGAGGGCACTCCCCCTTGTCATCCCGAGCGCAGTCGAGGGATCACGCCGGTTCTGGATCTCGGCATGCTCGACCAGCGAGAGTACTTCGTCCGTCGGCTTCGCCCCGTGTCCTCCACTCGCTACGCTCGGTCGGAATGCCATTCCTGAATAGCGCCGTGTACAGAGTCCTGCATGAAGACAGTAGACGCCCGAGTAGGCGGCTACCTCCTCAAGGTACGCAACACAACCCCCACCCGCGGGCGACGGCCTCATCCCTGAGACGCCTGCGGCGCCGCCGAGGCCTTTTCGAGCGCCTTCTTGAGGCGCGGCTTGCGCAGCGAGACGGGCTTCTCGGGCTTCCGCAGCCGCAGGTTGAGCATCTCCACGAAGACCGAAAAGGCCATCGCGAAGTAGATATAGCCCTTCGAGATGTGCTGGTCCAGCCCCTCGGCCACGAGCACCACGCCGATGAGCAGCAGGAACGAGAGCGCCAGCATCTTCACCGTCGGGTGCGCTTCGATGAAGCGCGAGATGGCGCCGGCGGATACCATCATCACGCCGATGGCGATGACGATGGCGACGATCATCACCTCCACCTGCTCGGCCATGCCCACGGCCGTGATCACGGAGTCGAGCGAGAAGACGAGGTCCAGCAGCAGGATCTGGATGAGGACGCTGGTGAAGGAGTGGACGCGCTTCTCGCCCTCGCCGTGCGCGCCCGCGCCTTCGAGCTTGTCGTGGATCTCGTGGGTGCTCTTGCCGATGAGGAAGAGGCCGCCCAGCAGCAGGATGAGGTCGCGCCCGGAGATCTCCTGCCCGATGACCTCGAAGAGGGGCGCCGTCAGGCGCATGATCCACGCCAGCGACAGCAGCAGGAGGACGCGCCCGAGCATCGCGAGGGCCAGCCCGATCATGCGGGCGCGCGCCTGCTGGCTCTCCGGCAGCTTGGACGAGAGGATCGAGATGAACACGATGTTGTCGATGCCGAGCACGATCTCGAGCACCGTCAGCGTCGCCAGCGCGATGAGCGCCTCGGGGTCGTTGATCCAGCTGAAGAATTCCACGGGCGAGGGAGGGGAGGCGGTGATGGGGGGGCGATGCCGCTTCAACGACGGGCGGCGCCCGGAGATTGGGCATTTGCGGCGTCAAATGCAACGATTCGGTGCGGGGTCGAGGCGGCGGGGGCGGCGCGGTGCGGGTCGTTGCGCCGGCCCCTCGTTCTTGCGTAAGCTTGGGCACCACTACGCCCGCCCACCTACTCTCCGTGATTGCGATGAGCGACCCGCTTCCGCGCAACGCCGGCCAGGCCCTCGGGCTGTGGGTCGGCTTCGTGCTCGTCTTCCTCGTCTTCGGCGGCCTCGGCGCCGGCATCACGAGCCTGCTCTACGAGGCCGTGCTGGGCGAGTTCAGCGACGTGCTCTACGCCGTCGTCTTCGGCGCGCACGGCTTCATTGCGTTCCAGCTGCTGCTCCGCGCGCTGGAGCGGCGCCCGGGATGACGCGGCCTCTACGGTGCCTGGCCGTTCTCCTGGCCGGCATGCTCGCTGCCCTCCCGGTACGTGCCCAGGGCAGTCCCGGCGCCGTCGCCGCGGACCGGCCCGGCTTTGGGGATGGCTCGGCGGTGGTGGCGCCGGGGCGGTTCCAGGCCGAGGGCGGCTATACGTACAGCGAGCAGGGCGCGGTGCGGACGCACAGCCTCGGGCAGGCCGTGCTGCGCTACGGCGCCGCGCCCCGTGTGGAGGTGCGGGCGCTGCTGGGATCCTACGTGCGCGTGCGCGTGCCGGAGGCGTGCCCGAGGACCACGCTCTGCCTCGCCGCCGCCGAGGACGTGGAGGGGCTGACGGACCTCGCGCTGGGTGCCAAGGTCAACCTGCTCGCCGGCGGCGGTGCCCCCCTCGGCCGCCCGAACCTGACGGCGATCCTCGATGTGGCCCTTCCCACCGGAGACGACGCCTTCTCCGCCAGCGAGGTGCAACCCACGTTCAAGCTCGCGCTCGATCTCCCGCTCACCCCCGCTGCCGGCTTCTCCGCAAATGCCGGGTATACGATCACGCTGGGCGGCGACCCCGACGGCACCTTCTTCACCTATGCCGCGCTCGGCGCGGGCATCGGGGCGGTGGAGGGGCTCGGCGTCTTCGCCGGCCTCTACAGCCTCTTCCCGCGCGACGGCGACGCCGCCCACGGGCTGGACGGCGGCGTCACCTACCTCCTCAACCCCGCCACGCAGCTCGACCTGAACGCCGGCGCCGGCCTCTCCGAGGGCGAGCCGGACTTCGCCATCGGCGCGGGCATCGCGCGGCGGTTCTGACGATGACGGACGGCGCGTGGACGATTGACGGCGGAACGGTGCCGGTGGGTCTGCTCGGCGATCCCGTGGCCCACTCGCGCTCGCCGCGCATCCACAACGCAGCCTTCCGGGCGCAGGGGCTTCCGTTCGTCTACGTCGCGCTGCCCGTGCGCCCGGCGGACGTCGCGGCGGCGGTGCGGGGGCTGGCCGCCCTCGGCTTCGCCGGCGCCAACGTGACGGTGCCCCACAAGCAGGCCGTCCTCCCCCTGCTGGATACCCTCTCGGAGCAGGCCCGCGCCGTGGGCGCCGTCAACACCATCGTGTGCCGCCGCGAGGACGAGGCCGTGACGCTCCACGGCGATAACACAGACGTCGCGGGCTTCCTTGCGCCCTTGGGGAGCGAGGATCTGGAGGGGGCCGAGATGCTCCTCTTCGGGGGGGGCGGGGCGGCCCGCGCCGCCACATACGCCCTGCTGACCGCCTTCCGCCCGGCCCGCCTGACGCTCGCGGCCCGCACGCCCGCCCGTGCCGAGGCGCTCGCCCGCGACCTCGCGCCCTACGACGTGCGGGGCGCCCTCCGCGTGGTGCCCCCTGCCGAAGCCGCGCCGGCGGTGCGCGCGGCGCGGCTGCTGGTCAACACCACGCCGCTCGGGATGCACCCGAACCCGGACGGGACGCCCTGGCCCGCGGCGGGCTTCCACCCCGGCCAGCTCGTCTACGACCTCGTCTACGAGCCGGCCTGGACGCGGCTGTTGCGCGAGGCCGCCGCCGCCGGCGCGCAGACGCTGGGAGGCCTGGAGATGCTGATCCAGCAGGCCGCCGCCGCCTACGTCCAGTGGACGGGCCGGGCCATGCCGCTGGAGGCCGTCCGCACGGCCCTCGCTCGTGACCGACCGACGACCTCGTAGCGCGATGAAGATCTGCGTCCTCGAAGAAGCCGGCGGCAGCGCCGATGCAGCCCTCGGCGAGCAGGACTGGCCCACCGTGATCCTGCCCTACCTGGACGGCCACGACGCCGAGGTCCACGCCATCCACAAGGCTACGGCCGTGCGGCAGGTCATCGCGCTGGCGCAGCGCGGGTTCGACGTCTTCATCAACCTGTGCGACGGCGCGTGGGAGTCCGAGAGCCCGGGCATCGAGGTGGTGCAGGCGCTCGAACGGGTGGGCGTGCCCTTTACCGGCGCCACCTCCGCCTTCTACGACCCCTCGCGCGAGGAGATGAAGCGCGTCTGCCACGCCTACGGCATCCCCACGCCCGCCTACGTGCAGGCCACGGATCCGGCCGACGTGGAGCGCGCCGCGGAGAGGCTCCGGTTTCCACTCTTCGTCAAGCACCCGCACGGATACAGCAGCGTCGGGCTCAGCCGCGCCTCGCGCGTCGAGACGCCGGAGGCCCTGCGCGCGCAGGCCGCCGCCCTCTTCGCGGCACACGGCGGGGCGCTCATCGAGGAGTTCGTCGAGGGCCGCGAGTTCACCGTGCTCGTCGCCGAGAACCCGGACGACCCCGCCGCGCCCGTCGTCTACGAGCCCGTCGAGTTCCGCTTTCCCGAGGGCGAGACGTTCAAGCACTACGACCTCAAGTGGAAGGAGTACGAGGGCCTCTCCGTGGCGCTCTGCGACGACCCCGCGCTCGCCCGCCGCCTGAAGAACCTTTCGCGCGCGATGTTCGTGGGGCTCGGCGGGGCGGGCTACGGCCGCTGCGACCTCCGCGTGGATGCCGCCGGCGTGCCTCACATGCTGGAGATCAACCCCAACTGCGGGCTGTTCTACGCCCCCGAGGACGCCGGCAGCGCCGACTTCATCCTGCTCAACGACCCCGATGGGCACCGGGGATTCGTCGATCTCATCCTGCGCGCGGCGCTGGCGCGGCATCGCCGGCAGATCCGCCCCTGGACGGGCCGGGTGGACCATGCACGCGGCTACGGCCTCTATGCCCGCCGTGCCATCGCCCCCGGCGAGTGCATCGAGCGGTTCGAGGAGACGCCGCACGTGCTGGTGAGCCGGAGCCACGTGCGCCACCACTGGAGCACCGAGCGGCAAGCCTGGTTCGCGCGCCACGCCTACCCGCTCACCGACGAGATCTACGTGGCGCCGAGCCATCGGCCGGACGACGCGCACGCCGTCAACCACGCCTGCGACCCCAACGCCTGGCTCGACGGCCTCGACCTCGTCGCCCGGCGCGCCATCGCCCCCGGTGAGGAGATCACCATCGACTACGCGACGCGCCACACCGAGATGATGCCGGCGTTCGGCTGCTCGTGCGGCGCCCCGGAGTGCCGGGGCGTCATCCGGGGGACGGACCATCTGCAACCCTTCGTGGAACGCTACGGCACTCACGTCTCGGACCATGTGCGCGCCCGCCGCCGGATTCATTCGGCGCGTGGCGAGTAGGAAAGGCCCGCCCCGGCGTTTATCTCCTTGTCCTTGCCCGGCCTCATGACGCACCCGACCGTTCTCACGCCCGCCCTCTTCGACGACCTGCCCGGCGTCGTGGCCGGCTTCAGCACCCGCCACGGCGGCACCAGCGAAGCCCCCTTCGACTCGCTCAACCTCGGCCTCTCCACGGGCGACGACGACGCCCGCGTCCGCGCCAACCGCCGCCGCCTGTTCGAAGCCGTCGGGCTCTCGGCGGACCGCCTCGTGATCGCCGGGCAGGTGCACGGCGCCGAGGTGCTGACGGCCACCGCGCCCGGCCTCTACCCCGGCTACGACGCCCTCGTCACCGACCGTCCCGGGCTGGTGCTCTGCATCACCGCCGCCGATTGTGCCGTGGTGCTGCTGGCGGATCCGGAGGCGCGCGTCGTGGCCGCCGCGCACTCGGGCTGGCGCGGCACCGAAGCCCGCATCAGCGAGCGGACGGTGGCGGCGATGGAAGCCCTGGGCGCCGCGCCGGAGCGGCTGCGCGCCTACGTCAGCCCCTGCATCACGATGGAACACTTCGAGGTCGGGCCGGAGGTCGCGGCGCGGTTCGACGGCGCCTTCGTCCACCATCTGCCCGGCGAGCCCAAGCCGCGGGTGGACCTGAAGGCCGCCATCACCGGGCAACTCGCCGGGGCCGGCGTGCCGCCCGAGGCCATCGAGGTTTCCGGCCACTGCACGTTCGCCGGCACGGACACGTTCTTCTCGTACCGTGCCGAGAGCGGCCGGACGGGCCGGATGATGGGGTTCATCGGCATGAGACGCGAAGCGTGAGAGTGCCCCTGGCGAAAGGCCCCCGCTTTGTCATCCCGAGCGAAGCCGAGGGATCTCGCCCGCCCAGGCTGGCGCTATCGCTCGCCGGTGAGATCCCTCCGCTCGCTGCGCTCGGTCGGGATGACAGGAAGAGGGCGCTCGGTCGGGATGACAGGAAGAGGGCGCTCGGTTGGGAAAGGAGAGTGGGGCGGGAGGCAGGGATGACAAGGAGAGTGGGGCGGGAGGCAGGGAGGGGTTCGGGAGGAGCAGGCACCGGACGTTGGGGTAAGGCTCGTACTATGCATTCCTTTTCATGCCGCTGATCGAGGACTCATCCTACCGGCCGCCGCCCGGCTTCCGCAATCCGCACGTGCAGACCATCGTGGCGGCTGTGCTGCGGCGCGTGCCGGGCGTGCCGTACCGGCGCGAGCGCATCGAGACGGACGACGACGACTTTCTCGACCTGGAGTGGGTGCGTGGTGGGCAGGACCGCGCCGTGGTGATCTCGCATGGGCTGGAGGGCGATGCCGGACGGCCCTACGTGCGCGGCATGGCGCGGGCCCTCGCGCGGCGCGGCTTCGACGTGCTGGCGTGGCACTACCGGGGATGCAGCGGCGAGCCGAACCGGCAGCTCCGCAGCTACCACAGCGGCGCCACCGACGACCTCGACGCCGTCGTGCGCCACGCGCTCCGGCAGGGCTACGCGTCGCTCGCGCTCGTCGGCTTCAGCCTGGGCGGCAACCTGACGCTCAAGTACGTGGGCGAGCGCGGCCCGGCCCTCGACACCCGCATCCGCGCCGCCGCCGCCCTCTCCGTCCCGGTCGACCTCGCCGCCGCCGCAGACCACCTCGACGCCGCCGCGCCGGCCCTCTACCGCCGCCGGTTCCTCGTCTCGCTGCGGGCCAAGGCCCGCGCCGCGATCCGCCGCTTCCCCGGCGCGCTCGACGGGCTCGACCCCGCCGCCGTCGCCACGCTCCGCCAGTTCGACGACGTGTTCACCGCGCCCATCCACGGCTTCCGCGACGCCGCCGACTACTACGCCCGCAGCAGCAGCCTCCAGTTCCTCGACGCCATCGCCATCCCCACGCTCCTGCTGACCGCCGCCGACGATCCGTTCCTCCCCGAGGCGTGCTATCCGTACAGCCTCGCCCGCGCGCACCAGCACGTCCACTTCGAGGCGCCGCCGCACGGCGGCCACGTCGGCTTCGTCGCCTTCGGGGCGGGGGGCGAGTTCTGGTCCGAGCACCGCGTGGGTGCGTTCCTGCAAGGGGTTCTGGGGCGGGGGTAGCGGCATCGTTGCAGCCGTGTAGCGCCATCGTTGCAGCGCGGCCCGAACGATGCCGGAGACGCCGCGTGCATACCCCCGAGGCGTTTCCCACGAACCACTGCATGGAGGTAGTGTCATGGCGAAGGATCATGGCTCCAGCATCAAGGACGACCAGAAATACGAGGAGCTGCGCGATCACGGGATGAGCAAGGAGAAAGCCGCCCGCATCGCCAACGCCAATGCGCAGCCCGGCCGCGACCCCCAGAAGAAGGGCGGCCATGCCCAGGCGTACGAGGACTGGAGCAAGGATGCGCTCTACGAACGCGCCCAGGAGATCGGTATCGAGGGCCGCTCAGACATGGACAAATCTGAACTCATCGACGCGCTCCGCAACCACTGACGGCGCCCGGACCCGATGCGCCGGAGGGGTGGCTGCACACGGCAGCCGCCCCTTTCTTCGTGCCCCCAACCCGGTTCTATCATGCTCAAAGACGTCCCGTTCGGCGAGATCGACCTGCGCGCGCTCGCCGAGCGGCGCGGACCCGAACGCGCCTTTCTCAGCCTCTACCTCTCCGGCGCCGACGCCCTCGGCACGCTCGACCACCGCATCCGCAAGGTCCGCGCCCTGCTCCACGACGAAGAGGCCGAGCTGGAGTACTTCGAGGAGAACCTCAAGCTGGTCCAGGCCTTCCTCGACGCGCACCCGCCCAACGGCACCGGCGTCTGCGTCTTCGCCTGCTGGGCGCTGGACTGGGTCGAGGGCTATCCCCTCGACCGGGCCGTGCCGGACCTGCTCTGGGTCGATGCCGCGCCCTACATCCGCCCGCTCGCCGAGCTGCAGGACGAGTACGAGAACTTCGTCGTCGTCGCGCTCGACAACACGGATGCCCGCGTCTACCTCGTCACCTCGGCCGAGCCGGACGACGAGGCGCGCGTCAAGGGGGACGTCAAGAACGACGTCAAGGTGGGCGGATGGAGCCAGAAGCGCTACGAGCGCCGCCGCGACAAGGAGCTGAAGCACTACGCCAAGGAAATCGCCGACGTGCTGGCCGGGCTGCACCGCTCCGAGCCGTTCGACCGCATCTTCCTGCTGGGCACCGACGAGACGATCCGCGAGCTGGAAGCCGTCCTGCCCGAGCCCGTCGCCGACAAGGTGGCCGCCACCGCGCCCGCCGATCTCCACGAGGACGATGCGTTCTGGCAGCGCGCCTTCGCGCTCTTCGAGGCCGAGGAGCGCGCGGCCGAAGAAAGCCTGTGGGAGCGCGTCAAGGGGGAGTACCTGCGGGGCGGGCGCGCAGCGACCGGCCCGGCGGACGTGCTCGCCGCCGCCGCCGTCGGGCGGGTGCAGGCGCTGATCCTCACGCGCGACGCCAAGCTGCCGGGCCTCCGGTGCCGCGCCTGCGAAAACGTCAGCGCCGGCACGCCGGAGGTGTGCCCCATCTGCGGCGAGGCCGACGTCTTCACGGTCGATCTCGCCAACGACCTCGTGGAGCTCGTCGAGAGGAGCGGCGGGCGGGCCGAGTTCGCCGACCCGATCCCCGGTCTGGCCGAGGCCGGCGACGTCGCCGCGCTGTTGCGATACTGAGCCATGCGGTACGGGGCGCGGGGGGTAGTCTCTGAGGACGCGCCTTCCTATCTTGCGGCGTCCGTCCGAACTCGTTACCCGTTGTGGTCATGGCCCGCATCATCCATACGGGAGACACGCCCGCCAAGCGCCGCCACGCCCTCATGCGGTCCTGCGCCGAGGTGTTGCGCCTGCTCGCCCAGCGCCCCGCCTTCGACGCCGAGGCGCAGGACATGGCGGCGTTCCTCGTCTTCAACCTGCGCGACGTCTACCAGATCATCGACGAGAGTGCCCAGAGCTGGGACGACCGGCGCTACTGGAAGAAGGCCGAGGCGCTGCGCGCGAAGTGGCGGTGGGCGCCCCTCGCCGCGGATGCCCTCGAAGCCCGCATCCGCGCCGGCGAGTGGGACGCGGTGCCGCCCCTGCTCATCGAGCTGGTGCCCCACTTCAGCGGCATCACCGTGACGGCGATCACCCGAGACGCAGACTGGTGGTGCGGTGCGCACCGGGCGCTCCTGCGGCGCACGCCGGCCGGCACTCATTGAATCTTCGAGGGCGGCCCTGGAACCGTCCGACCATCAGGGGTTCAAAAACGCTTCTTCCGGGCGATACACGCAGGGGTGGCGCCTGCCGCCC
>JAWWAN010000097.1:0-9541 GCA_033721675.1 Rhodothermales bacterium
CGCCCCGAGGAGGCGGTAGTGGAGGCGGACCGGGAAACGCATCGAGCCGGGGCTTCACGCCGTGTTAACGGCCCCGCAGGAACATTGCAGCGGGCCTTCCGATAAGCGGCGGTCGGTTTGGGGACGACGGGCCATCGACCCGCGGCGGCCGTACCGGGCGCCGGGCGTAGGGGGTCCGCCGTCCTTTTTTTGAACGAGCACAAGGTACGAAGAAAGATGGCGCTTCGTTGCGGAATCGTCGGCCTGCCCAACGTCGGCAAGTCCACCCTGTTCAACGCGCTGAGCGAGGCCGGCGCGGAGTCGGCCAACTATCCGTTCTGCACCATCGAGCCGAACGTGGGCGTGGTGCCCGTGCCGGACGCTCGCCTAGACCGCCTGGCCGCCCTCTCGAAATCGGAGAAGACGACGCCGACGGCCATCGAGTTCGTGGACATCGCGGGGCTGGTCGCGGGCGCCTCGAAGGGCGAGGGGCTCGGCAACCAGTTCCTCGGGCACATCCGCGAGGTGGACGCCATCGTGCACGTCGTCCGCTGCTTCGACGACGAGAACGTGGTTCACGTGGACGGCGCCGTGGACCCCGCGCGGGACGTCGAGGTCATCGAGACCGAGCTGCTGCTGAAAGACCTCGATACGGCCGAGCGCCGCATCGAGCGGACAGCGAAGGCGGCTAAGAGCGGCGACAAGAAGGTGCGCGACGAACTCGCGTTCTACGAGCGCCTGCGCGACCACCTCGGCGCCGGCGAGCCCGCCCGCACCTTCCCGCTCCGCGACGAGGAGCGGCCCTGGATGGCCTCCCTCTTCCTCCTCACCGACAAGCCTGTGCTCTATGCCGCGAACGTCGGCGAAGGCGACCTCCCGGAGGGCAATGCGCACGTCGAGACGGTCCGCGCGATCGCGGCCGAGGAGGACGCCCGCGTGATCGTCGTCTGCGCCGACCTCGAAGCGCAGATCGCCGAGCTGGACGCCGAGGAGCGCGCCGTCTTCCTCGACGAGATGGGGCTGGACGCACCCGGCCTGGAGCGCCTCATCCACGCCGCCTACGACCTCCTCGGGCTGATCACCTTCTTCACCACCGGCCCCAAGGAGACGCGCGCCTGGACCGTCCGGCGCGGCACGAAGGCGCCGCAGGCCGCTGGCCAGATCCACACCGACTTCGAGCGCGGATTCATCCGGGCCGAGACGATCCCCTTCGACGCCTTCGACCGGCACGGCTCCGAGGCCGCCGCGCGCGAGGCCGGCGTGATGCGCTCCGAGGGCAAGGACTACGTCGTCAAAGACGGGGACGTGATGCTGTTCCGTTTCAACGTGTGAGCCTGCCGCCGGGCCGGGGTGCTAGCGGTTGCTGTCCGGCGGGATGACGACCGGCGGATGCACGATCACACGGGGCTCGGTGTAGTAGTCGAACAACGCCCGTGCCAGCCGGGTCACGTCGCGCTCGCCGGCGAACGTCTCGACGCCGTAGAAATCCGCGAGGGCGGCGAGCGTGACGAGCTGCACGCGCATCGAGGGTTCTTCGAGGAGGCCGTTCAGCCGCCGTACCTCCTGCATGGCCGTGTTGTCTCCGATGGCGTGGATCGCGGCCACGGCGAGCAGGCGGCATTGTTCGCTGTCATCCTGGGTGTAGATCTCGATGAGGTGGGGCAGGACGGGCTTCAGGTCCAGCCGGTCCCCGTAGAAGCTGGCGAAGTAGGCGATGTGTTGCAACGCCTGGTGCCGGATCGCCTCGGCCGGTGAGTCCAGCTCCTGGCTGAGCTGTTCGCCGAGGTGTTCGACCCAGACTGGCACGTTCTCCACCGTCGCGTCCGGCATCGGCGTCTGGGCGTGCGCCGTCGAGACGAGGAAGAGCACGCCGAAGACGAGGGCTGCCAGGGTCGGGATGCGGTTGACGGGGTTCATGGCGATACCTCCGCTGTAGGTTCGTGACGGACGAGAGGAAGGGCCGGGCCCCTCCACTTCCTTTGACGTCGCCCCGGCGCGCCGGGCCAGCGGGGTTTCGAGGGGTTGTGGTGCGAGGCATCGGCGCGGATTCGTGCCAGCCAGCACGCGGCGGGTGCGTAGGGGAGACCTCGCGTTCGTATCTTGGCCGCCGCACCCTCCCTTCCCCGAGGCCATGAAGATTCCCAGCAAGGTCGCCGAGAAGATGTTGAACATCACCCCGGCCTTCCGGCACTTCCACGACCACCGCATCGACCCCGCCTACGGCGATCGGTATTTCAAGCGGCTGCCCGACGGCCTCGCCGTGCCCATCGACCGATACGAGGAGCGGCTCCGCGCGTACCGGGCGGCCGAGGCACGGCGCGGCGGGGAGGACGGCCCATGATCCGCCTCCTGCTCCTTCTGAGCCTCGGGCTCTCCCTGTCCGCCGCTGCGCAAGACGCCCGGTATCCCCTCCCCGAGGACGTCGCCACGCTCGACGGCATCATCCGGGCCTATTACGAGGTCGTCTCCGCGCCGGCGGGCGTGCCCCGCCAGACCGCCCGCGACCACTCGCTGCACCACCCGGACGCCCGCGCCATCATCACCGGCGTCGACAGCACCGGCCGCCCGTTCATCCGCAACATGACGCTTGCCGAGTTCCACGACGGCATGGGCACGGGCGCGTTCTTCGAGCACGAGATCCACCGCGAGACGCAGCGCTTCGGGAATGTGGCGCACGTCTGGAGCACCTACGCCTGGCGCAGCACGCCGGACGGCCCCGCCGAGGGGCGCGGCATCAACAGCATCCAGCTCTACCACGACGGCGCGCGCTGGTGGATCACCGCCTGGATCTACGACAGCGAGCGCCCCGGAAACCCCATCCCGCCGGCGTTTCTACCGGAGGATTGATCCTAGAAGAGCCGGCCGAAGGTGATGCTGATGACCGGTGAGCCGAAGCGCTGCTGGGGCGGCTTCACGTCGGGCTCGAGGAGCTGGATGCCGTCCGGAAAGTAGGTGAACGTGTAGCCGAAGCGCACGCCCTGCGAGGTCCGCGGGCTCGTGCCGAAGTAGGCCCCGAGGGCCACGGTGGCGCCGAAGCCGAACCGCGCGCGGCCCTTCGGGAAGGCCGTCAGCACGTCGTACCGGCGGTCGATGTCTTCGTCGAAGACGTCGTTGGCGTTGCGGTCGTCGAAGTACGGATACACCCAGCCGACGGCGGGGCCTCCGGTGAGGTGGAAGTACGGCCGGAAGTTGTCCTCGATCTGCTCCCGGAAGAGGCGTTGCTGGATGCCGAAGTGCACCGGCAGCATGAGCAGGTAGTTGCGCTTGTTGGGCACGAAGCCATCGCCGAAGCCGCGGAAGAACTTCAGCTCCTGCTCGTCTTTGCCGGCGCCCAGGCTGGCCTCGACGAAGAGCGAGGTGACCTCGCCCAGGCCGATGCTGAAGTAGCCCCCCAGGCCGAAGCCGTTGTTGGTCAGCAGGATCTCGGCGCCGGCGCCCGTGCCGAAGTCCGGGGGCTCCTCCGGCTCGGCGTCCTGGGCGCGGGCGAGGCTCCACGGCCCCACCAGCAGGAGGGCGAACAGGCAGACGTGAGGGCGACGCAGCATACCAAGCGAGGGCCGGCCGGGGAGGAAGAACCGAAACCCGGCGTGGGGGTCTTTGTTCTGGTACCCGTTTGACGCGCGCTCCCGACGCCTCGTTACGTCCCTTCCCACCCACCGCACGCGCCTCGACCCATGCCGGACTTTTTCCGCTCGCTCTGCGCCGCCGGCCTGGCGGCCCTGGTCCTCCTCGGGTGCCAGCCCGACGCCCCCGAGGCAGACGCCCCGCCCGAGACCCCGCCGCCGGTGGACTTCACCCCGCCGCCCCTCGCGAACCACGCCGACTCGGTGGCGTTCCGCCTCACCGAAGGCCATGGCGGCCTCGGCACGTTCGCCGCCACGCCGTACCTCGGCTTCAGCTTCGCCGTGGAGCGGGAGGGCACGGCCGGCCAGCCCATGCGTCACCTGTGGAACCGCCGCACCGGCGACTACCGGCTCGAAAGCGGCCCCGGCGAGGAGCCTTACGTGACGCTCTTCAACGTGAACACCCGAGCGGGTGAGGTCTTCTTCGGCGGCGCCCGCATCGACTCGTCGCAGCAGGCGGAGAAGCTGGAGGAGGCCTACGGCCGCTTCATCAACGACTCGTACTGGCTCCTCGCCCCGCTGAAGGTCTTCGATGAGGGCGTCACCCGCACGTACGTCGCCGACTCGTCCGGCGGCGCGCACGACGTGCTCCGCCTCACGTTCGACGGCGTCGGCCTCACGCCGGGCGACACGTACTGGCTCTACGTCAACAAAGAGACGGGCCGCCTCGACCGCTGGGCCTACGTGCTCGAACGCGACCCCGACGCGCCGCCCCGCGTGTGGGACTGGGTGGACGTCCAGCGGCTCGACACCGGCGCCGGCCCGCTCTTCCTCGCCACCCGCAAGAGCCGCCCAGACGCCCCCTTCGCCATCCTCACGGGCTCGCTCCGCACGCCCACGGCCGTGCCGCCCGACCTCTTCACCGATCCTCAGCCCCGCCTCGCGCGGTTCCTGGCGGATCCGGAGGCCGGCGAATAGCGCCGGCCAGAACGGCCCTCCACCCCCTTCCCCAACCCCGACAGCCCTCTGGACTACCGGCTTCTCATAGCGCGGCGGTACCTCGCCAGCCGGAAGCAGGTCACGCTCATCTCCGTGATCTCCGGCATCTCGGTGGCCGGCGTCACGCTCGGCGTGGCGGCGCTCATCGTGGTGCTCTCCGTGATGAACGGCTTCTACGACATCGTGCGCGACCTCCTCGTCTCGCTCGACCCGCACGTGCGCATCGTGGCGGCGGGCGAGCGCGGGCTGGCCGGGGCGGACTCGCTGGCGGCGCTCGCCCTCGAGATCGAGCACGTGGAGCACGCGGCGCCGTACGTGGAGGGCAAGGCGCTGCTGCTCCACGGCGGCGACGGCGCGGCCAACAAGGTCGTCATCGTGCGTGGCGTGGAGCCGGAGCAGTTCCAGGGCGTCAGCGCCGTCGTCACCCAGACCGGCTTCGGCACGTTCGACCTGGAGCGCCGCGACGGGCTGCCGGGCGTGGTGCTGGGCCTCAGCCTCGGCCAGCGGCTCGCGCTCGTGCCGGGCACCGGCACCGGCAGCGCCGTGGCCCTGCTCTCCGCGCCCGGCATCGAGCGGATGCTCACCCAGGTCTTCGGCGCCCCCCCGATGGCGCGCTTCGAGGTGCGCGGCCTCTACCAACTCGAAGACACCTACGACGAAAGCCACGTCTTCGTGGGCCTCGACGAAGCCCGCCGCCTCTTCCGCATGGACGGCACCGTCTCCGGCATCGAGCTGCGCCTGGACGACCTCGACCGCGCCGACGCCGTCAAGGCCGCCCTCCAGCGCCGCCTCGACCCCGCCCGCTTCGAGGTCCACACCTGGTACGACCTCCAGCGGTCTCTCTACGACGTCATGCGGCTGGAGAAGTGGGGCGCCTCGGCCATCCTCATCCTCATCTCCGTCGTGGCCGCCTTCAACATCGTCGGGTCGCTCACGATGGTCGTCATCCAGAAGCGGCGGGACGTCGGCGTGCTCCAGGCGATGGGCGTCTCGCGGCGGGACGTGCGCCGCATCTTCCTGCTCGAAGGCGTGCTCATCGGCGCCGTCGGCACCGGCCTCGGCTTCGCCATCGGCCTGACGCTGGCGCTCCTGCAGAAGCACTACGGCCTCGTCCCCCTCCTCGGCGCCGAGTCCTTCCTGATCGACGCCTACCCGGTGGCGATCCGCGCCTTCGACCTCGTGCTGATCGGGGCGGTGTCGTTCGGGCTGTGCGTGCTGGCGGCGTGGTACCCGGCCACGCGCGCCGCCGCCATCGAGCCGGCGCACGCGGTGCAGATGGACCGCTGAGGCCGTCCGGGGCCGTCGCCTCCACGTATGCTAAGTCGGTGAAGAAGTTGACCGGGTCCGTCGTCCGTTGCTATCCTTTTCGCGGCGCGCTGCGCCTTACCCCTCGCGTGTTCTTCTCGACGCCATGATCCACAAACGCTTCAAGATGATCGGCCTGCCCGAGCGCCCGGCCAAGCCGCGCGCCGACGGGCTGACGCTGATGCTCGACAAGGGCCTCTCGGCCCGCCACGCCGAAGACGTCCTCGACGTCGCCGCCGACTACGTGGACCTCGTCAAGCTGGGCTGGGGCACGGCCGTCATCACGCCCGGCCTGGAGCGCAAGCTGGCGTCCTACCGGGCCGCCGGCATTCCGGTCTACTTCGGCGGCACGCTCTTCGAGGCGTTCTACCTGCGCGGCCAGCTCGACACCTACCGCCACCTGCTCACCGAGCTGGACCTGCACCACGTGGAGGTCTCGGACGGCTCGCTGGAGATGGCGCACGAGGAGAAGCTGCGCTGCATCCGCCTGCTGGCCGAAGATTTCACCGTGCTCAGCGAGGTCGGCTCCAAAGACGCCGAGCGCATCATGCCGCCCTACAAGTGGGTGCAGCTCATCCGGGCCGAGCTGGAGGCCGGATCGTGGAAGGTGATCTGCGAGGCCCGCGAGAGCGGCACCGCCGGCCTCTTCCGCCCGAACGGCGAGGTACGGTCCGGGCTGGTCGAGGAGATCGTCGACCACATCGGGCAGGAGAAGGTGATCTTCGAGGCGCCGCAGAAGGCGCAGCAGGTCTGGTTCATCCAGATGTTCGGCGCGAACGTGAGTCTGGGAAATATCAGCCCCGAAGAGGTCATCCCGCTCGAAACGCTCCGGCTGGGCCTGCGGGCCGACACGCTCTTCGAGTTCATCCACCCGCCGGCGCTCGCCACCGGCGACGGCGCCGCGCTCCCGAAGGTGGAGCGCGCAGAGGACTGAGGGTGACGTACGGATGATTGGAGCGTGATGATCGGCGATTGCTGAGGGCAGAAGGAGCACCGCTTCTCTCGCAGATAGCTCCCCTCGACCTTCTCAAATCCAGGTTCTTCGATCTCAAATCCATCGTTGCTTCCCGCTCTCCCGGCGTCGGATTCGCGGCATCTTAAGAAACTATTCGGGGCGCGTGGGCTACAAGGGCGCGGCTGTTCACGAAGAATTCGGAACCCGAAGGCTGCCGGCGCACGCCGGTGCGTTGCACAGAGGGGGATGAAATCGTTAATTTACAGGGCTTGAGCCGCGCGATGCGGCTCTTTGTGTCTCGGCCTCCACGCACGGGCGCCGGCTCGCACCCTCCGCAGAAACGACCAGAACGATGGCTCGCAAAGATCAGTTGACGGGGCGTGGCCCGAAATCGGGCAACCACGTCTCGCACGCGCACAACAAGGCCAAGCGGCGCTTCGAGATCAACCTCCAGAAGAAGCGGTTCTACATCCCGGAGGAGAAGCGCTGGGTGACGCTCCGCGTCTCGGCCAAGACGCTCAAGACGATCAACAAGAACGGCATCGAGGCGGTGCTGCGCGAAGCGCGCAAGCAGGGCGTCAAGGTCTGAGGCGCCGCCCCGCCCGCTCCCCGTTTTAAACCAGGCTCGCTCCCATGGCGAAGAAAGGCAAAGACATCCGGCTGAAGGTGACGCTCGAGTGCACCGAGGCCCCCGGCACGTCCCGGTACTCGACGATGAAGAACCGGCGCAACACGCCCGGCCGGCTCGAGCTGCGCAAGTACAACCCGACGCTGCGCAAGCATACTCTCCACCGCGAAATCAAGTAAGGAACGATGGCGAAGAAAGTCTCAAAGAACCAGCGTACAGACCGCGGTAAGAACACCGTGACGGTCAACATGGCGAAGATCGTCGTGGCGGAGAAGAAGGCCAACGGCCAGTACAGCTTCCGCCAGCGGATGGTCAACGTGGACGACGTGCAGAAGGAGATCCAGGCCGCCCGTACGGCCTGACCCCCCCTGCCGCCGCGCGCTCCGGCTGCCGGGGTGCGTACCTGCGGGGCGTGGCGCAGCCCGGTTAGCGCGTCTGCTTTGGGAGCAGAAGGTCGCCGGTTCGAATCCGGCCGCCCCGACCACCGCCCCGCCGGCCCGAACGCCTGCGCCCGTAGCTCAACGGGATAGAGCAGCGGACTTCTAATCCGCAGGTTGCAGGTTCGAGTCCTGCCGGGCGCGCTGCCGCGAGGCATCGTTCAAGTATGCGAAAGGCCCACCGGGCGCCTCGGCGCCGGGTGGGCTTTTTTTGTGGGCGGCGGGCGTGAAAGGCTCGTTATCGGCTCTGCCCGGCACGCCGGCTGCGGCTGAGATGGTACGGTCCTTGACGGGATTTGAGGGCGTGATCCGCCCAGCGAAGCCCTTCAAATACAGGCGGATACGTTCCCCCATCGTGTACACCAGTCCGCATCCCACCATGGTTACTGTCCTGAATCGTCTCCACCTGCTCGGCGCCGTGGCGCTGCTGGCGTTGCTGGCGGCCGGCTGCGCCACCACCGGCGTCAACCGGGGCGACGTCAACCTCGTCTCCCTCCAGGAAGAATGGGCGCTCGGCAACCAGCTCGCGCGCGACCTCGCGCGCGACCTGCGCCTCGTCAACGACCCGGCCCTCGTCAACTACGTCAACCAGATGGGCCAGCGCATCGCCCGGCAGACCGAGCTGGGCAACCAGCGGTGGACGTTCCACGTGGTCGCCGACCCGGCCATCAACGCCTTCAACATTCCCGGCGGGCACGTCTACGTCAACACGGGCCTGATCGAGGCCGTCGACGACGCGGCCGAGCTGGCCGGCGTGATGGCGCACGAGATCGCGCACGGCGTGTCTCGGCACGGCACGGAGCGTCTCACGAAGGCGTACGGCTTCAACATGGGCGCGGGGCTTCTGCTCGGGCAGAACCCCGCCGTGTACCAGCAGATCCTCGGGCAGGTCGCCGCCGGGGGCGCCTTCGCCAAGTTCTCGCGCAACGACGAGCGGGAGGCGGACCGGCTGGGGGTGCGCTACATGTACGCGGCCGGCTACGATCCGTACGGGATGGCCGAGGTCTTCGAGAAGCTGATGCAGCAGAAGCAGCGCGGCCGCAGCGCCGTGGGGCAGTTCTTCGCCACGCACCCGCTCACGCAGGAGCGCGTGGTAGCGGCCCGGCGGGCGGCCCGGCAGCTCCCGCCGCGCAACGGCCTCATCACGCAGGAGTCCGGGCTGCGCAGCGCGAAGCAGTACGCCGCCCGCTATCACTGAGCGCACCGTGCACGCCTACCACGTGCATTCGGGGGGGTGTCCCGCCGTCTGGCGGCGGGGTGCCCCTTCGTGCGTCCGGGGCGTCAGTGGTCGTCCTGGAGGGCGAGGAGGGCGCCGAGGAGCCCGGCCAGACCCGCCCCCGCCAGCGCCAGCCAGCGCCGGTTCTTCGTGGCCCAGAGCTGCGGGCTGACCTCGTGCGCCTGGTCGTCGAAGATGCCGTGGGCGCCGTGGTCGCCGGGGACGGGCGCCCAGAGGTTGTCCGGGCGGTCCGGGTCTTCGGGCACGTCGCGCTGCTGGCTCTCGTAGCCGGTCTTGCCGAGGTACCAGTCCGCCAGCCCCGGTGCTACCTTGTTGCCCACGATGGCCTGCACGGCGGGGTAGCCCACGTACAGCTCGCGGCGGTCGTGGTGGGCCGCGTAGACGATGGCGTCGGCGGCGATCTCGGGCTGGTAGATCGGCGGGACGGGCTGCGCCTTC
>JAWWAN010000098.1:0-9508 GCA_033721675.1 Rhodothermales bacterium
CCTCCGGCGCGCATCTGCTCCACCCACTCGGGCACGGCGATGCCTTGCGCCTGCATGGCTTCCAGGACGCGCTCGAAGCCCAGCGCATCCCACGTCTCGAATGGGCCGAGCTGCCACGCGAAGCCCCACCGGATGGCGCGGTCCACGTTCGCGGGGTTGCCCGTCACCTCGGGGATGCGGCGGGCGGCGTAGCCAAGCAGGTCGAGCGTCGTCTCGCGGAAGAACCGGCCCGCGCGGCCGTCGTCCTCGAAGAGCGCCCGCATCCGGTCTTCGACGCCGCCGGCCTTCCAGATCGCGCTCAGGCCCGGCAGGTTCTGCTCGCGTGCGGACTCGTAGGCGCCCGTCTCCGGGTTGATCGACTTGATCTCGCGCCCTTCCTTCTTGTAGAAGCCGGCGCCGGTCTTGGCGCCGAGCGCGCCGTTCTCGACGAGCCGGTCGAGGAGCGCCGGCGACCGGAAGGCGTCGCGGCTCTCGTCGTGCGCGGTCTTCTCGTAGAGGTTGTTGGCGACGTCGCGCATCACGTCCAGCCCGACGACGTCGGCCGTGCGGAACGTGGCGCTCTTGGGATGGCCGACGAGGGGACCGGTGAGCGTGTCGATCTCCTCGATGGTGTAGTCTCCCTCGGTGAAGTACCGCATCCCGCGGAACATGCCGTAGGTGCCGATGCGGTTGCCGACGAAGTAGGGTACGTCGTTGGCGACGACGATGCCCTTGCCCAGATGCACGCGCCCGAAGCGGGCCACACGCTCCAGCACCGCGGGGTCGGTGTCGTCCGTCGGGATCAGTTCGAGCAGCTTGAGGTAGCGCGGCGGGTTGAAGAAGTGGGTGCCGAGCAGGCGGCGGCGGAAGCCCTCCGAGCGCCCCTCGGCGATCTCGGCGATCGGGATGCCGCTCGTGTTGGTCGAGATCACGGCGTCCTCGGCGGCGTGCGCCTCGATGCGCGCCATCACCTGCCGCTTCACGTCGAGCCGCTCGACGACGGCCTCGATCACCCAGTCCGCCTCGCCGATCCGCGCGAAGTGCTCCTTGAAGTTGCCCAGGCGGAGGCGGCGCTGCGCCTCGGCGGAGAAGAACGGATCGGGCTTCTTCTTGGTCGTCGCCTTGAACTGCTGCTCGACGAGGCTGTTGGGCGGCCCGTCACGCCCGATGTCTTCGGGCGCGACGTCGAGCAGGTCGACCTGGAGACCGGCATTGGCGAGGTGGGCGGCGATCTGCGCGCCCATGGTGCCGGCGCCGAGGACGGCAGCCCGCCGGAACGGGAGGCGGACCTCGGCGGCGGCCGGAGCGGTGCGGGGTTCGAGCGTCGGGGTTTCCATCTGCAGAATCGTTCTATGGGGATCGAATCAGGGTGAACGTGCGGATCAGCGCACGACGACGCCGTCCTCCAGCGCCTCGCGTTTCGTTTCGTCGTAGAGCGCCTCGATGTGTTTCGCGAAGCGCTCGCGGACCTTCGGGCGCTTCACTTTCAGCGTGGGCGTCAGCATCTCGTTCTCCACCGTCAGGTGGTCCGGCACGAGGACGAAGCGCTTGATCGTGGACCACGGCTCCATGCCCTCGTTGGCGCGATCCACGAGCGCCTCGTAGCGCGCCACCACCTGCGGCTCCCGCAGCAGCGCCGCGATGGGGCCGTCCGCAGGGACGCCCTGGCTGCGCGCCCACGCCCGCAGCGCGTCTTCGTCCGGGAAGAGAAGCGCCGCGCAGTACTTGCGGCCGGAGCCGACGACGATGCCGTGCTCGATCAGCGCCTCGGACCCGAGCCGGATCTCGAGCGGCTGCGGCATCACGTACTTGCCCGTCGAGAGCTTGAAGAGCGATTTCTTGCGGTCGGTGATCTTGAGGTAGCCCTCGTCCGTGAACGTGCCGATGTCGCCGGTGTGGAACCAGCCGTCGGCGTCGAGCACCTCGGCGGTCTTCTCGGGCTCCCGGTAGTAGCCCTGCATCACGTGCGGCCCGCGCGTGAGAATCTCGCCGTCGTCGGCAATCGCGACTTCGAGGCCGGGCATGGGGAGCCCGACGGTGCCGGCGCGGTTGCGGCCGGGGCGGTTGTAGGTGATGACTGGGCTCGTCTCGGTGAGGCCGTACCCTTGCAGCACGGGGACGCCGGCCGCCCCGAACACGTTGGCGAGGTCGGGATGCAGCGCCGCGCCGCCCGCGATGACGAACCGAACATTGCCGCCCAACGCCGCGCGCCACTTGGCGTAGACGAGCCGATCGGCCAGCCAGAAACCGGGGCCGCTGCGCTCCTGGCCCAGCTCGTAGGTCTGGGCTTTGCGGAGCGCCCACTCCCCCAGCATCCGCTTCATGCCGGTGGCCTCCAGCGTCTTCTCCTGGATCCGCGCATAGACCTTCTCCAGCACGCGCGGGACCGTGGCGAACGTCGTCGGGCGGACGTGCTGCAGGGCCTCCACGAGGTCGGCCGGCGTGGTGAAGTAGATGGGCGAGCCGTACGCGAGGGCGCCGTAATAGAGCGTCCGCGCGAAGATGTGGGTCAACGGCAGGAACGACAGCACGGTCTCGCCGTCCGGCCCGGGCCGGTAGCCTTCCAGGCCGCTGTAGGCCGTCAGGGCGTTGTACGAGATGTTCTCGTGGGTGAGCATGACGCCCTTGGGGCGCCCCGTGGTGCCGCTCGTGTAGATGATCGTCGCCAGATCGTTCGGCTCGATGGCGGCCCGCAAGGCGGCGGCGGCCTCGGGGTCCGCCTCCATGCGCGCACGCCCTTCGGCACGGACGGACTCCAGCGACCACAGTTCGACGCCCTCCGGCAGCCTCACCGCCCCCTCCTCGCTCGGCTCCGCGACGATGACGTGGCGCACGCGGGGTGCCTGTGGCAGCAGGCCGGCGATCTCGGCCAGGCGGTCGCCGTTGGTGACGAAGACCGCCCGGCACCCCGCGTGGTCGAGCACGTAGGCGATGACGTCGTCGGCGCTGCTGAGGTAAATCGGCACGTCTACGAAGCCGCCGATGAGGCACCCCATGTCGGCGATGCAGAAGTGTGCGTCGCTCTCCAGATAGAACCCGATAGGGTCCCCGCGGTCGAGACCCATCGCGTGCAGGCCGAGCGCCGTCTCGTCGGCGCTGCGGCGGAAGGCGTCGAGGCTGATGGGGGTCCAGCCTCCGTCGGCCCCGGGCTGGTTGAAGGCCCGGGGGCTGGTGAACCGCTCGCAGGCGTCGTCGAGCAGCTGGGGCAGCGTCCGGCCGAGGATCGCCTCGCCGGAGGCCGGAGGTGCAGTATGGATGACGGAGCGGGGCATGGTCGTCGAAGAATCGGAAGCGCTTCCGAGCACGGTCAGACGCCGGGTGCGGTCCGGGCGGGCGCCACGGATCGCACGCCGCGCAGCGCGTGGGCGATGGTGGTTTCGATGAAGGCCTCGGCATCGATGCGGACGTCGAGGCGGCGGGCGATCAAGAGGGATACGGCGCCGTGGAGGGCCGCCCAGAGCGTGGAGGCGAGCACACGCGGCTCCGCCGCACAGAACGCGCCGCACGCGGCCCCGTCGGCGAGGGCGGCAGCCAGCACGTCGAGGTTGCGGCGCGCCCGGCGGAATTTATCCGCCGGATAGCGCTCCATGTGCTCCGGGTGCAGCATGAACATCACCTCGTAGTACTCCGGGCTGTCCAACCCGAAGCGGATGTAGGCACGGCAGAGCGCCTCCAGCCGCCCTTCGGGGTCGTCCGCATACGCGGCTTCGACCTCCCGGAAAGCGGCCAGCAGGCGCTCCATCCCTTCCTCGATGAGGGCATGGAAGAGTGCATCTTTGTTCTCGAAGTGGAGATAGATGCTGGTCGCGCTGTAGCCGGCCGCCCGCGCCAGCTTCCGCATCGACAGGCTCTTGTACCCGTCGCGGACGAGCAGGTGGCGGGCCGCGTCCAGAAAGACGCGGCGGAGGTCGGTATCGGACGAGGCGCGGGGTTGCATACCATCAAGATACTTAACAGCGTTAAGTAGTGCACGGTTTCGCGGGTCCGACCTGCAATGATCTGGTTACCCGCCCCGGATCGCTACGCCCTCGGCCCGGCCGCATAAAAAAAGGAGACGGGGCGCATTGCCTCCCCATCCCCTCTCGGTTTGCGTGGCCGGATGCGGGTCAGTCGCGCAGGAGCGCCACGTTGCCGACGCCAGCGTGGATGCGCAGCTCGGGGCCGCCGCCGTTGACCTCGCCGGCGAACGATTTCTTGAGCCACTTGCCTTCCACCTTCAGGTCGTACTCGCACTCCGCCGAGCCGAGGGCGGCCGTGGCGTCCACGTACACGCCTACGGACCGCGCGAGGTGAACCGTCACGTTGCCGGCTCCGGAAGACAGGCTCGACGCACGCGTCGGCTGGCGCATGATCTCGGCCGTGACGTTCCCCGCGCCCGTGTTGGCTTCTACCGCGCCCGTGAGGTTGAACAGCTCGATGTTGCCCGCGCCGGTATGCACCTTCGCCCACGACACGTCGCCGCCGACCTCGATGTTGCCCGCCCCGCTGGTGATGTCGATGGTGCCCCGGACGTCGTCCAACTCGATGTTGCCCGCGCCGGTCCGCCCCTCGATGCGGCCCTCCACGGCGTAGATCTCGACGTTGCCCGCGCCGCTGGAGAAGTCCACGTTATACCGCTCGGGCACGCGCACGGTGAGGCGCAGCTTGATGCGGCTCTGGTTCCGCCAGCGCCGCATGATCCCCTTCTCGTCCTCGTAGCGGGACCGGATGCGGACGTCGTTGCCGACCTGCCGGAAGTCGTACACGTGCTGGTCGATCATGCGCTGGGCCTGCTCGCGGTTGTCGGCCTGGGCGATGCGTTCGAGCTCGATGAGCACCCGGTCTTCGCGCGTGGTCAGCACCTCGACGTTTCCGTGGTCCATATCGACGACGAGGGTGCCGCCGGGGCGCACGTCGAACGCCTTCTTGACGACGTCTCGGACCTGCACCTCGCCGGCGCGGGCGGCGGTGCCGGTGATCAGGAGCAGGGCCAGCACGAGGCTCATGGCGCGGGTCATACGAAGCAGTGAAGCCATCAGTAGCGCTCCAGAGGTGGTGGGATTTCGGGAGGACGGTGACGCTCCTTACGTAGCCGCCCCCGCCGAGTTGCATCGTGCCCGCTGCGGGACCCCCGCCCTACTCGGATCGTCCGACCAGGGCCTCGAACCGCTCGATCTCGCAGGTGAGCCGGTGCCGGAGCGTGGCCAGGCGGGGGTCGTCGTGGGGGGCCGTCGCCTCCAGGATGGCGTGGTAGAACCAGCGTTGCTCGGCCGGGCCGGCGCTGAGCGCCCGGCGGCCGGCGCGGACGTGAAGACGTCGATCCCGCGCGAGACGCTCTCGTTCATCGACCACAGGTTGTGCAGCTTGTCGGCGAGGCTGACGGCTGCGGCCTCCAGGGTCCCCGCCCGAAGCTGCGCCAGGTACCCCTCCTTGCGCGCCCGCCAGCCGCGCGGCGTACCCGCCGCGTCCCGCTTCTGCTCCGTGACCGTCGCTACGATGGCGGCCACCTCCTCCCCCACCCGGTCGGCCAGCACCGAGCGCCCCATGACGTCTCCATAGCGGTTGGCGTCTTCCAGCACGTCGTGCAGGAACGCGGCCGCCACGGCGGCCTCGCCGAAGCCGGCGCGCTGCACGGTCAACGCCACGGCGGTCACGTGCACCATCATCGGCACGCGCCCGAGGGCCGCCTCCTCGGGCACCTCGAATGCCGGCGCGCGCCACGTACCCTTGCGGTATGTGCCCTCGTGCCACTGCGCGGCGAGTTCGACGGCCTGCTCGATCAACGGGCTGAATATCGGTTCCATCGCAGACGGAAGCGGGAGGTCCGGGCAAGGGCGGTGTGCTACAGCTCGACGACCTGGTGCGCGCTCGTATCCACATCGAGCGTGTGGCGCAGGCGCACGGGAAGGTCGAGGCCGTACTTGTTGATGAAGTAGAGCAGCGAGAGCGCGCGCTCCTGCAAGGTGCCGGCGGGGAAGAGGTTGGCCTGCGCTTTCTCGATCTGCGCCCCGATCTCCTCGTGCTGGTGCTTCTCCGCCCGCACGACGCGCGCTTTCAGCTTCTCGAACTCCTTGAGCAGGGCCGCCCGCGTGGCCTCGGCGCTGCGGACGAGCGTGCGATCCACCTTCTCCACCTGCGGCTTGAGCGTGTTGACGGCCTCATGCAGATGACGCCCCGCCTCCTTGAAGACGGCCTCTACGTCGATCTCCATCGCGCCCACCACGATCCGCTGGAAGAGCCGCTGGGCGTCGGCGTCGAGGTCGGCGACGTCGAGGGCGTGGCGGTCCAGCACCTTCTGAATCTTGCTCTCGACGAGCGAGACGCTGGCGCGCGGGTAGATGATGGGCATTGGCACGCCGGCCCACTCGTAGACCCCTTTGTACTGGCCGAAGTAGGCCACCTCGCCCGGCCCACCCACGTACGCCGCCGTGGGGAGGAGCGAGTCCTGCATGAGAGGGCGGAGGACGACGTTCGGGCTGAAGCGGCCGGGGTCGTCGTCGAGCAGGTCCAGCAGGTCGTCGCGGGTGAAGCGCTGGTCGCGGTCGCGGAGGCGGAAGCCGTCGCCCTCCGCGTCGAGCGGGTGGCGACCGTCCTCGTCGAGGAGGAAGAGGTTGGTGGGGCGGGTGCGCACCTGGGCGTGGAACGCCTCGGCGAGGCGGTCCGTCGCCTCACCCAGGTGCGCGTGGGCTGCCTCGTAGTCTTCGATCTCCCGGCGGAAGAGCGGCGCGGCCAGCCGCTTCAGCCGGGTGTCGTCGGGGTCGAGGAAGACGAGGCCGGCGTCGGGGAAGAGGCCGCGCAGGAGGCGGGCGAAGGCGTCGAGCAGCGTGGTGCCGGGCCGGTAGCTCTCGCGGACGAGCGCCATCATGCGGTCGTGGAAGTCGGACGGCGGCAGCGTCTCGCCCAGGCGCTCCACGAGGTGTTCGATCTGCCCGGTGAGGCGCAGCCGCCCGACGGGGCCGAGGTTGCCGTCCTCGGGGAGCGTGTGCCCCGTGTAGTGCATCGCTACGGGGTCGTTGTGGCGCAGCAGGCGCAGCGACGCCACCTCGGCGAGGTCATGGTCTCCGCCTTCGAGCCAGAAGATGGGCACCACCGGGCGGCCGGCCTCGTCGGCCAGCCGCTCGGCGAGCTGGAGGGCGGTGATGGTTTTGTAGGGCGTGTAGAGCGGCCCGCCGAAGAGCCCCACCTGCTGCCCGGTGACGACCGCCACGCTCTCCCCACCCCGCAGCGCCTCGATGTGCTCGCGCGTGGCGTGGTCGAGGCCCCACCGGGCGTTCTGGTCCAGCAGCACGTCGGCCAGGGCGGCGTGGTCGCGCGGGTGCGCGGCGGTCCGCTCGGCGGCCGCGCGGCGGGCCTCCGGGCTTCGCCAGTCTCCGGCGTAGAACGCGGCGAGGCGGTCGTAGTCGGTACAGTACGTGGTGAACAGCGAGGAGAACGACCGGAAGCGGTCGAACGGGAGGCGGCGGAGGCCGGTAGCGGTGCGGGTGGGCGGCATGGGCGGTCCATAAATGCGAAAGCGAAGCCTCGACGGGTCGAGCAGCTTCGCTTTTCGGGCGGGTGAGTACGGGGGTGGGCGGGGCCGGGCAGGCCCGTCAGTTCTGCTCGCCTTTCATCTGCTCGATCTGGTCGCGCAGCTCGGCGGCGCGCTCGTAGTTCTCTTCGCGGATCGCCTTCTCCAACGCCTTCTTCATCATCTCCATCTGGGAGAGGGGGGCGCGGGGCTCGTCCGGCTCCTCCTCGGCGCGGGCCGCGCTCTCGGTGAGCGCCGAGACGCCCTCCTCTTCCGTCGGGATGCCGGCTTCTTCGAGCACCTCCGGCGCGACGAAGATCGGGGCATCGACGCGGACGGCGAGGGCCACGGCATCGCTGGGGCGGGCGTCGAGCTGGCCGTCTTCGCCCTCGTGCCGGAAGCGGATCTTGGCGAAGAAGGTCCCGTCGCGCAGCTCGTCGATGACGACGGCCATGACCTCGCCGCCGACAGCCTCGAACGCGTCGCGCAGCAGGTCGTGCGTCATCGGGCGGGGCGGCTGGATCTTCTCGAGTTCGAGCGCGATGGCCTGCGCCTCGAACGCGCCGATGATGATCGGCAGGCGGCGGTTGCCCTCGATCTCTCCCAGCACGAGCGCATAGGCGCCTCCACTGGACGGGCTCGTCGAAAGACCGATGATATCGACCTGAATCAGATCCATAATGCGTGCTGCGGCGAGGGAGAATCGGGCAATAGCGTGCAATGCAAAACGTAAGGGCGCTGCGCGTCCGCCGCCCGGCGGGGCGCCCTTACGTTCGGGGGTCGTGCTCCGAATCGAGCGCGTCTTTCAACGCGACCAGGAAAGCCTGGTTCTCGGCCGGGGTGCCCGCATTCACACGGACGTACGCACGCAGGGCCGGATACCCGCTCATATCCCGGATGAGCACCCCTCGGTCTGCGAGACGGCGCACCAGGAGGCGGGGTTCCTCGCCCGTGCTGAAAATTACGAAATTGGCCTGGGAGGGCACGACCTCGACGCCCGGCATCGCGGCGAGCGCGGCGGTGAGTTGCTTGCACGAGGTCTTCATCGCCTCCACGTGGCGCTGCAGCAGCGCCGGGCGGGCCAGCAGCGCGAGGGCCGTGGCCTCGGCGAGCGGATCCACCATGAACGGCAGCCGCGCCTTGAGCAACTCGCCGACGAGCGCCGGGTGCCCCATCAGGTACCCCACCCGCAACCCCGCCAGCCCGTACGCCTTGGACAGCGTCCGCATGAGCAGCAGGTTCGGGTGCGACGGCAGGAGCACCTGCGCGCTCTCCTCCTCGGTGAACTCGACGTACGCCTCGTCCACCACCACCACGCCGGGCGCGGCCGCCTCCACGATGGGCGCGATCTCGTCCAGCGGCATCGCCAGGCCCGTCGGGTTGTTGGGCGTCGTCAGCACGGTCATCGCCGGGCGCTCGCGCTGCACCGCCGCCAGGATCGCCTCGGCGTCGAAGCGCAGGTCCGGGCGGGGCGGGACGGCCGTCAGGGCACCCTCGTGCATGCGGACGACGCTCTCGTAGAGGGCGAACATCGGCCGGGGCAGCACGGCGGGCGTGCCCGGCCCGATCAGCGCCAGCCCCAGCGTGTGGGTCAGCTCGTTCGAGCCGTTGCCCACGAGCACGCCCGCCGGGTCGTGCCCCGCCGCCTCGGCCAGCGCGGCCTGCAACCGATCCGGCTGCGACGCCGGGTAGCGATTGAACGGGGTCGCGAGAAAGGTCTCGACGAGCTCGCGCTTGAGCTCCTCGGGGCAGTCGTACGGGCACTCGTTCTGGTTGAGCTTGACGTCCACCCCCGGCGGCGTCGCGACGAGGTATGGCTGCTCACGGCGGATGGCCGGGCGGATCTGGTCGAGGACGGCGTCGAGGGCGGGCGGAGGCGGCACGGCGGGAGCGTTCAGGTGGATAGGGGCAGTGGATACCGGATGCGATCCCGGAGGATTCATCGCGGGGGGCGTCGTCTCGGTCAGCCGTCCTCCCGGTCGAGGCGGACGCGGACGGCGAGCGCGTGCGCCGTGAGCGCCTCGCTCTCGGCGAAGGCCATCA
>JAWWAN010000099.1:0-9467 GCA_033721675.1 Rhodothermales bacterium
CCGCCCTCGAAGAGGTGCAGGTGCAGACCGGCGGCTTCAACGCCGAGTATGGCAACGTGCGCGCGGGCATCGTCAACGTGACCACCAAGGAGCCGCCCCGCAACCGCTACACCTTCGACGGCCTCTTCCGCTACGCGCCGCCGCAGGACAAGTCCTTCAACGCCCTCGGCCAGCTCCCGGACAACTGCGACTACAGCGACCCCGGCAACATCGACCCGACGTGCAACGCCTACTGGGTCCGCCCCGCCCTCGACCCCGCCGTGGCGATGGAGGGCACGAGCAACTGGGATCCCTACACGCAGCGCCAGTTCAAGGCCTTCGACGGCTGGGCCAACGTCGCGGCGCAGCAGCAGGAGGCCGGCTTCGACGTCACGGCCAACGACCTGATGGAGTACTTCCGCTTCACCCACCGGAAGGACAACACCATCGACATCCCGGACTACGAGGCCGACTTCACGTTCGGCGGGCCGCTCATCCCCGGCGTCAGCCAGAAGCTCGGCGACCTCCGGTTCCTGTTCTCCTACCGGGGCAGCCAGACGGCCTACACGCTCCCGCAGACCCGGGAGTCGTATGACACCGACACGTACCAGCTCAAGCTGACCTCCAACCTCCGGCGCGGCATGCGGCTGATGCTCCACGGCATGCGCGGCGTCGAGCGCGGCGTCATCCCGGATGCGGACGCCACCCAGGTCTCGGTCTGGCAGGGCAACCTGCCGGCCTACCCCTGGCAGTGGGTCAACTCGGACGTCGTCACCGAGCTCAGCGCCGAGCGCGGCGACGGCGTCTGGTCGGACGCCACGCTCGGGCTGGGCAACATCGACCATACCCTCCTCGGCGCCACCTTCACCCATACGCTCAACGCCAGCACGTTCTACGAGCTCACGCTCCAGAACCTGACCTCCAAGTACCGGCACCGCCACCCCAGCCTGCGGGACGCCTCCTTCGTCTGCCCGGAGGACGGCGTCGGGCCCAACGGCCAGGCCTGCACGCCCGGCGCCTTCGTGCCCGTGCTCTTCACCAACAACGGCCGCCTGACCGACGCCGGGCGCGCCAACATGGACCAGGTGACCTGCTTCGGCGGCGGCAGCGACCTCAACGGCGACGGCGAGGTGACGCCCTTCTGCATCGGCACCGAGCCCTTCGGCTTCGCCGGGACGGGCGGCAACCTGCTCACCGGCGAGGGCACCGGCGGCCACTGGAACAAGACGCGCGACACCACCGACGTCAACGTCTTCTCCGGCCGCATCGACCTGACGAGCCAGCTCAACCGCTTCCTCCAGGTCAAGACCGGCGCCGAGCTCATCGTGAGCGACTACGACGTCAACTCGCAGCGCATCAGCCTCGCCCTCGGCTTCCTCTACGGCAACTTCCGCTGGAACCGCGCCCCCATCCAGGGCGCCGCCTATGCCCAGAGCAAGCTCGAGTTCAAGGGCATGATCGCCAACATCGGCCTCCGGCTCGACTACTTCGACGCCAACTCGGACTGGTGGGTCTTCGAGCCCTTCGACCAGGCCCTGCGCGGTGAAGAAGACGCCCTCGACGAGCAGCTCGAGCTGGAGGCGCCCGAGGCCCAGGCCTTCGTCAGCCCCCGCATCGGCGTCTCCTTCCCCATCACCGACGACTCCAAGCTGTACTTCAACTACGGCCACTTCCGGCAGATGCTGAACCCCTTCGACATCTTCGGGGTGCAGTCCACGCCCGCCGGCGGCATCGACGTGATCGGGAACCCCGAGCACCCGATGCCCAAGACCGTGGCCTACGAGCTGGGCTTCGACCAGAACCTGTTCGACCTGCTCCTGCTGCGCGTCTCCGGCTTCTACCGCGACGTCCGCGAGCAGCCGCGCGGCGTGGTCTTCCACAGCCTCGGCGACGTGGTCAACTACACCACGTTCCGCCCCTGGAACTACGAAGACGTGCGCGGCGCCGAGTTCACGGTCACCAAGAACCGGGGCCGGTGGGTGCGCGGCTTCCTCAACTACACCTACCTCCAGACGAAGAGCGGCAACTTCGGCTTCGCCGAGTTCTTCGAGAACTCGTTCGACCAGCTCACCTACCTGCGCAGCTCCACCGACTACCGCCTCAACGCGCCCCTGGCGCAGCCCTTCGCCCGGATGAACCTGATGGTGCTCACGCCGCAGGGCTTCGGCCCGGACGTGGCCGGCGCCAAGCCCCTCTCCGACTGGCGCGTGAGCCTGCTCGGCGAGTGGCGCGCGGGCGAGAAGTGGACCTGGCACGGCGGCGGCGGCACCTTCCCCGAGCTGGAGCAGAACGTCGAGTGGCGCAACTACATGAACTTCGACCTGCGCTTCACCAAGCACATCGGCACCCCCTTCGCCGACATGCAGCTGTTCCTCGACGTCGATAACATCTTCAACCGGAAGCACCTCTACAACCAGGCCGCCTTCGCCGGCTTCGACCGGGACTTCGACCGCTACATGTGGTCGCTCCACCTCCCCGGCGACATCTTCGACGGCGTCAACACGGTCACCTGCGCCGACGCCGGCGTGGACGTCGAGGACTGCTCCTTCGCGCAGAAGCGCAACCTGCCCTACGTCTGGGTGCCGGGCGACGACCGGCCGGGCATCTTCCGCGACGAGGACGTGGACTACCAGCCGATCAACGCCGTCCAGAGCCTCGATACGGTCACCGAGCCGGACCAGATCGCCTGGTACTACGAGCAGACCTCCGAGACCTTCTTCCGCCACAACGGCACCGGCTTCGAGCCCGTGCCCGACGGCGAGGTGCGGCAGGTGCTCGACGACAAGGCGTACATCGACATGCCCAACTTCACCTTCAACACCTTCCTGAACCCGCGCCGCTACACGCTCGGCGTCCGGGTCAGCTTCTAGACCATCCTGCCCGGCAGGGCATCCACCCCTCTGCTCTTCATCGGTAACCACAACCGGCCACCGTGATGAAACCAACGTTCAAAACCGTTGCGGCCACCGCCTCCTGGGCGCTCTGCCTGCTCCTGCTCGCGGGAGAGGCCCACGCGCAGTTCAGAGGCTTCTGGCTCGACATCGGCGAGTACCACAACATCTACTCGGAGGGCGGTGCCCGCCAGGAGGAGGCCCCCGGCATCCCGCCGGGCATGGAGTATCCGGCCATCATCCACCCGGACGCCAGCTCCCACGGATGGGCCCGCGCCTTCTGGATCGGCGTCAAGGACTGGACCGACGAGCGCGGCCAGAACCTGCCCTACTACGTCGCCCGGATGGGCCCCCGCACGCCGGGCATCGAGGTCACCTCGCCCGTCGATACCCGCATCATCGCGCGGTTCGAGGACACCGCCGTCGAGGTCGACGGCGCCCTGACCTTCGACAACCTCGCCGTCGTCGACGAGGTCGACCCGACGATCCCCGCGGACCGCATGATCGTCAACAAGCACAACGTGGACGTCGGCATCTCCGTCACGCGGACCATCTACGGCTGGATCAACCAGTTCCACGACAACTACCACATCATCGACTACGAGTACTGCAACACGGGCAACATCGACGACGACGACGAGATCGAGCTGCCCGACCAGACGCTCAACGACGTCTACTTCTTCCGCATCCACCGCTGGCGCGGCAACGCCGAAGAGGGCTGGACGACGGGCAATGCCCAGACCTGGGGCAAGTTCTCGATGATCGACATCGTGGGCGACGGCCACGCCGAGTACCCGGTGGACTTCACCGCGTGGTACCTCTGGCCCGGCTTCAACCCGGACTTCACCCAGTACAACAACCTCGGCGGCCCGCTCTGGGATGACAGCCACTGGGTGACCGTCGCCGGAGACTCCGTCGGGCGCCTCGCCGGCGGCGACTTCACCGGCCGCGCCGTGCTCCACGCGGACGCCTCCACCACGGACCGCTCCTACCCGAAGTGCACGCCCGGCACCGCCGAGTTCGGCTGCCAGCCCCACACCATCGGGTGGATGGACCAGGACGAGCCGCTGACCTCGGACGGCGCCAGCTTCGAGGAGTACTACGAGCTCGGCATCCTCACCCGCGAGAACCCGGCGCGCTTCACCGGCGGCTCCTCGCGCATGTTCCCCCACTACGCCGACCGCATCGAGCCCACCGGCTCGTTCTGGGCGCCCAAGAACGACCCGAGCAGCAACAAGCAGGGCGGGCACGCGCCCACCGACGCCTTCGGGCCCTACGACATGGCCTTCGGCGAGTGCGTCAACATCACCGTCGTCGAGGGCGTGGCGGGCCTGAGCTACGACGCCCGCGTGCAGGTGGGCCGCGCCTACAAGCGCGCCGCCGGCAACAACGACGCGCTGATCGCCTACGACGCCAACGGCGACGGCGTCATCAACGAGGCGCCGTTCGACTACGAGCAGGTGGGCCTGCCCCAGTACCAGGGCGACGGCTGCACCAACTGCCCCGCGCGCGGCAGCGAGCGCATGACGAAGAACCAGTGGGTGATGAGCGCGCGCGACTCGCTCTACCAGACGTTCTTCCGCGCCCGCGACGTCTTCGAGGCCAGCAACGCCCTCACGCAGTACCCGATCCCCGAGCCCCCGCGCCCGCCCGTCCGCTTCACCGTCGACGGCCGGCCCGACGGCATCGACCTGACGTGGGAGCCCAACGCCGGCGGCCCGCCCGTGGACCACTGGGAGGTCTACCGCACCAGCCGCTTCGAGGACAACCTCCTCGACCCCGACGGCAACGGCCAGTATGAGGTGGTGACCGGCCCGGCCGGCCCGGTAGTCGTGACCGGCTACCAGAAGCTGGCCGAGCTGCCCGCCAACCAGACCACCTACCGGGATCTCTCGGCGAACCGCGGCACGGACTACTTCTACTACGTGGTGGCCGTGGGTCAGGGCCAGACCAGCGATCCCCTCGCCATCAACGGGACGCCCGGCGGCGTGGCGCTCAACAGCGGCCGCTACCTGACGCAGACCTACCTGCCGACGAACCTCAAGCGGCCCGCCTACGGCGCCACCGGCTCCGTGCAGGACGCCCGCGTGGTGCCCAACCCCGTCAACCTGGGGTCGTCCGAGTCCGTCCGGTTCTCTCAGGAAGACCGCGTCGCGTTCTTCAACATCCCGGGCAACTGCACCATCAAGATCTTCTCCGAGATCGGCGAGCTGGTGCACACCATCGAACACACCGACGGCAGCGGCGACGAGATCTGGAACCTGACGACCTCGTCGCGCCAGCTCCTCGTCTCCGGCATCTACATCGCCGTCATCGAGGACCTCGACCAGGGCGGGACGACGTTCCTCAAGTTCACCGTCATCCGGTAGCCGCGCCGGCCCCGGTGCTGCGGCGCCGGGGCCGGCAGGCTCGCCTGCCCTCCGGGATCTTCACCCACAAACTTTCGGAGTTACGATGACCACGCGCATCGCTACCACGACGCTCCTCCTCGGGATGCTCCTGGCCCTGGCGCCCGCGGCCTCCGCACAGCAGAACGTGACGCCAGACACGGACGTGGAGACCGAGAAGCGCGCGCAGACCGGCATGAAGTTTCTCAGCATGTCGGTCGATCCACGCGCGGCGGCCCTCGGCGGGGCCGTCACGGCGGACATCTACGGATCCTCCGCCTCCCTCTTCTACAACCCGGCCTCGATGGCCCAGATGCCCGGCGACTTCCACGCGAAGGCCGGCGTCATGGCGTTCATCACGGACATCAACTACAACAACGCCAGCATCGCCTACCGCCCGGCCGGCGGCAGCTACGGCGTCGTCGGCCTCTCCTTCGTGTCGGTCGATTATGGCGACTTCATGGGCACCGTGCGCGCCAACAACGAGCAGGGCTTCGTCGAGACGGGCAACTACAGCCCCTCGGCCTTCGCCGTCGGGCTCGGCTACGCCCGCGCCTTCACGGACCGCTTCTCGGCCGGCGCGCAGGTGAAGTATGCGTTCCAGGATATCGGCGATGACTTCATCACGGACCAGGACTTCGACTCGGGCGCCGTCGAGAGCACCGAGAGCTACTCGAAGGGCACCGTCGCCGTGGACTTCGGCATCGTCTACGCGACGGGTTTCGAGAGCCTCGTCATCGCCATGAGCGCCCGCAACTTCGCGCAGGAGCTGACCTACGTGCGCGAGCGCTTCGAGCTGCCCCTGACGTTCCAGATCGGCGCGGCCATGAACCTCATGGACCTGACGAGCCTGAACCCGGAGATGCACCAGCTCAACCTGCACCTCGACGCCCAGCGGCCCCGTGACTTCGACGAGCACATCCGCTTCGGCCTCGAATACGGCTTCATGGACATGGTCTTCCTGCGCGGCGGCTTCGAGCAGCTCGGCGTGAGCGAGGAGCAGGGCGTGAGCTTCGGCGCGGGCCTGCAAGTGGGCCTGCAGGGCTTCGCGTTCGGCGCGGACTACGCGTACACGGACTTCGGCCTCTTCGGCAACGTCAACCGCATCGCGCTCCAGGTGGGCTTCTGACCTGCCCCGCACGGCAACACCCCGGCGCCCCGCTGAAGCGATTTCGGCGGGGCGCCGTCTGTTTTAGAACGGATGCTACGGGGGCGGGCGCTGGAGATACAGCTTCGTCGCGGCGCCGTTCTGCGTGACGACGAGGTCGGGGCGGCCGTCGCCGTCGAGGTCGGTGAAGGCGGCGCCGCGCTGCTCGCCGTAGGCCGCGATGCCCGTATTTTCGGCGGGGGTGAACGTGCCGTCGCCGCGGCCGAGGAGGAGGAGGCCGCGCCCGGCGTCGAGGCGGGGCGTCTCCGGGTTGGTGCCGAAGAAGTTCTGCGCGAGGAAGAGGTCGGCGTGCCCGTCGCCGTCGGCATCGGCCGTGGCGAGGCCGAGCACGGGAGCGAACTGGGCTTCGAGCGGGAGGGGGCTGGCCTCGAACCGCGCCCCCCGGTTGAGGAAGACGGCGGAGGCGAGCGTGGCGGCCTCGCGGTACGGAGCGCGGTCGAGCCTGGGGCCGAGGATGTCGCGGAGCGAGGCGCGTGCGAAGTGGGCGTGCGTGGGGATGCGGCTGCGGAGGTAGGGCAGCGCGGTGCCGAGCGTCCGGTAGCTGCGCACGGGCCCGTAGGCGTCGAGCGAAGGCTCGAACTGCGCCTCCACCACGTCGTCGTTCCCGTCGCCGTCGAAGTCGTGGTGGTAGAGCCGGAGGGGTCGCGGGCGGTCTTCGTCGCGCCCGTGCGGCCCGGCCCAGCCCCAGTTTCCGGCCACGAGATCCAGCCGTCCATCGCCGTCGGCGTCGGTCAGGGCCACGGACTGCCAGAGCCCGGTGTGTTCGGCGAGGCCGAGGCGATCCGTCTCCTCGGTGAACCGCCCCGCGCCGTCGTTGAGGAAGACCCGGAGGGGCCCCCACTCGGTGGCGAGCACCGCGTCGACATCGCCGTCGCCGTCGAGGTCGCCGGCGGCCACGTCCGTCACGAGGCCGGCGTCGGCGAAGGGCGCGCTCCACGCGGCGTCCGGCACGAGGCGCCCGCCGTCGTTGCGGAGGAGGCGGGTAGGAGCGGACGCGCCGTAGCGGCCGGGCACCGTGCGCCCGGCGGCGATTAGGTCCGCATCGCCGTCGCCGTCGAGGTCGGCGGTGGTCAGGGCACCTACGCTCTCCGGCCCGAGCGCGATGCGCTGCACGCGCCGCAGGCCGCGCCCGGTGCGTTCGTAGAGTTCGACGAACGAGGAGTCGAGGGGGCCGCCTTCGTAGTTGGTGGTCGCCACGGCCAGGCGTAGCGGCGGCCCGGGCAGCACCGCGAGTCCGGTCTGGTCCCCCTGCGCAGCCGCCGGCCCCTCGATCCCACGGAAGCCCCCCCGCCCGTCGTTCAGCAACACCGCCAGGCGGCCCCCCCGGCCGCTCCCGATCGCCAGGTCCGCATCCCCATCCGAGTCGAGATCCCCCGCCACCACCGCCGGACCCCCCCGGCTCAGCTTCCACGGAAGCAGCGGCTGACGGGCGAAATCGTCGTACCCCGACTCCGCGTGCCGGTGACCCACGTCGACCCCCTCGAACCATGGCGCAGAATCCTCCGCATTGCTCTGGTCGGTTGCGTCGCTCTGGTCGGTTGCGTCGACGGCCTCGTTCTGGTCGACGGCCCCACGCTGGTCGATCTCGTAGATCCGGTTCGCCCGCGCGCCGGCCACGCGGCTGACCCCGACCCCCGGCCACCGCACCTCCACCGCCGCCGAGTCCGCCTCGCCGAGGGCGAAGACCAGCAGCGCCTCGTGCGCGGAGAGGTACTGCCCGCCGGCGACGAGCTCCTGGGTCTGCTCAGGCAGCCCGGGCGCGCGCACCGTCACGCGGGCGCCGATGGCCTGCGTGTTGGGGGCCTGCCCGCGCAGGCGGATGGCCAGGCGGGGGGCGCCGCCGGTGTTGCGGTAGAGGCCGGCGGGTTGGCCGAGTCGGTTGGCGACGGCGTCGAGGTCGCCGTCTTGGTCGAGGTCGGCCAGGGCGAGTCCGTGGCTGACGTCGGGTTCGTGGCCGAGGCCCCATCCGTGGGGCACGGGGGCGAAGCGGAGGCCGCCGAGGTTGCGGAAGGCCAGGTTCGGAAGGTCCAGGTCCGGGAAGGCCAGCAGCTCGCGGCGCCAGTCGCGGCCGGCGGCTCCGGCGAGGCGCATCTGGGTGTCGGCGTCCATCGCGTCGTAGGCGTGGCCCGTGGTGACGAGCAGGTCCTCGTAGCCGTCGAGGTCGACGTCGAGGAAGGTGCTGGCCCAGGTCCAGCCGGAGGCGGCCAGCCCGGCGAGGTAGGCGAGTTCGGCGTACGTGCCGTCGCCGCGCCCGGCGAGCAGAGCGTTCTGCAGCTCCTGCGGGCGTGCGGCGGGGTCGGTTTTGTCCACCGGCACGGGCTCGTGCGAGGCCCGCTGCACCTGCTGCCGCCCCCGGTCCGGGCTGAGCATGTCGGCCAGGAAGAGATCCATCACGCCGTCGCGGTCGACGTCGGCCACGGCGATGGACATCGTGGAATGGCTGGTCTTGCGGAGCGCCTCGGGCGGCGCCGCGCGGAACCGCCCCGTGCCGTCGTTGAGCCAGAAGTGGTCCGGGCTCTCGAAGTCGTTGGCCACGTAGAGGTCCGGGTCGCCGTCCCCGTCGAAGTCCTGGAAGCGCGCCGTCAGCGCCCACTCGCGCGGCGTCTCTGCCAGCGGGCGGCCCTCGGCGTCGAGGAACGCGCCGCCCGTGAACGAGACCTCGGTGAAACGGCCCGCGCCGTCGTTGAGGTAGTAGCGGTCCGCCTCCGCCACCTCGAAGCGCATCAGGCGGTTGCCGTGGAGGCTGACGCGGTAATGGTTCTCGAAGCCGGGCGCGATGCGATAGCCGCCGCCCTCCTCCAGCACGACGCGCTCGAAGGCGCGCTCGGCCGGCGGCAGCAGATCCTTGACCGTCGCCACCTTGTAGTTGGCGACGTAGAGGTCGAGGTCGCCGTCGGCGTCGGCGTCGGCCAGCGTCAGCGTCGTCGCCCCCCGCGACGACGCCAGACCCAGTTCGGCCGTCGCCTCCGTGAACCGGCCCCGCCCGTCGTTGAGGTACGCCGCGTTCGGACCCCCCAGCGCCGTCACCAGCAGGTCCAGGTC
>JAWWAN010000100.1:0-9453 GCA_033721675.1 Rhodothermales bacterium
CCTACAACGAAGCCTTCATCGCCTACGACGGCGCCATCATGGCCTCGATCCTGAAGAGCGAGTACGGCGTCGACTTCCCCGGGCACGAGAACCGCATGACCCTGATGCCCGGTCTCGGGGCCGGCACCGCCGACGTCCTCCTCGCCGGCCGCCCGCTGAAGGTAGGGGTGGGCATCTGCATCGACGCCAAGCGCCTCCGCGCCTATGGCGAGGCCGTGAACCTCTACGTCCTCATCTCCCAGACCATCAGCGTCGAGCTGGTGCCCGAGGGGACCGTCCTCCCGGGCGGCCTGACGGTCTATGCCGACGGCACCGACACGGCCACCGTGGTGCCGGCGCCGCCTGCGGAGAATCCCCTCGAAATCGAGAAGCTGAGCGGGTGCGACTTCGTCGTGGCGCGCACGCTCATCACGCTGCCCTGATAGCCTCCCTCTGACGCCCGCGCCACGGGAGCCTGCCTGCGGCGTTCCGAGCACCACGCCCATGCCCAGAAAGCCTCCGAAGTCCGGCTGGCAGAAATACCAGTGCAAGACGTGCAATCGGCTCTGGTCGCTGCGCATCCGTAACGCCAAGAGCGGGGTGCCGGCGGCCGTGACGTGTGCATGCGGGATGCTGGCCACCCGAAAGGGCGGCGTGTTCAAGAGCCGGCCGGTGGAGAAGTACGTCGAGTGGAGCGCGCTGGTCGAGGGGCGAGCACGCCGGCGCGTCGACTTCAAGCAGATACTCCGCCGCCAGGCGTACGAGCGCAAGATCAAGCGGGGCCTGGGCGAGGCGCACACCCGGCTGGGGCGCGATTCCGGCTTCGAGGCGCGCGTGCGCAACGCGCAAGAGGCCTTCGACCTCATCCCCCAGCCGACGCTCACGGACCTGCTGCGCGTGCCCACCGAGTTCGCCTTCGCCGCCGAGGCGCTGGGGCTCGACAACCCGGACGACCTGACCTACACGGGGTCCAAGCCCTACACCCCCGCCATGCGGCTCACCACGGCGCACTATGCCGGGCGCACCGGGTGGGAGGCGATGAACCTCCGGCAGATCAAAGGGACCGACTGGAAGCGGCCCGACGCGCCCGTCGGGCGGCCGGAGTCCACCGGCAGCGCCATGGGCCGGGCCATCAACGGCGGCGGCAGCCTCACCGCCTGGGCGCATGCTGGCTACCCGGAATACAAAGACGACCCCAAGGCCAGCGCCGAGTGGTGCCACCTCCTCGCCGACTCGCTCGGCGGCCCGACCGAGAGCGGCAACCTCGTCGCGGCCAGCTATTCGGCCAACACCTACATGGCCGCCATCGAGAGCCAGGTGGCCAATGCGCGCGGGGCCTTCGAGATCAAGATCGAAGCCTACGGCCTCAGCCCGCACGTCGCCGAGTTGATCATCTACCGGGTGCGTGCTACCGCCGGGCCCGTCGATGGGCCGGTGAAGAGCGACGAGTTCTGGATCGACGGGCGCTGCACCGGCTTCAGCGCCGGCGACTTCGAGAACATCAAGCGCCGGGTCGAGGCGCTGGCGTGATCTTCGCCTCCGCGCCGCTCGTCGAAGCACGGCGCCGCTCGTCGAAGATGGCTTCTACGGGGGGCAACAAGGCAGTACCTTGCCGGCATCCTTGATCGGGCCGGGGTGCCGCGCCGGAATGCAGGCTGCGCGGCACGGCGGCGTCCCGGTTTCACCCGCGCCCGGTATGGCCGGGCGGCACTCCCCAGGAGGCGACACCATGATGGAAGGAGGCTTCCCCGCGAAGATCGACCAGCGCGCCAAGACCGACGCCATCGAAGGCTCCGGCACCACCGAGCGGATGCTGAACGACATGACGAAGTACGCCACCGAGGGGGTGAGCGGGGGGCTCAGCTTCGCCATCTCCCACATCCCGCTGCTCGGGCCGGTGCTGGCCAAGGGCTACGACCTCTCGTCGGCGGCGGCCCTCGCCGCGTTCTATAAGAAGAAGCTCAGCGAGGCCGCCACGCGCGAGGACCGCATCCAGTACGCCACCTCGTATCTGGAAGCCTCCCTCGCCGGAGACATGCGCAAGGCCTACAACACGCTGGTGCACTACGACGCCGCGCTGACGACCTTCCTGGATGCCCCTCCGAACGACTGCCAGGAGGCCCACAAGAAGCTCTACATGACCCACCTGGCCGACGCGTGCGTCACGGATTTCCGGGAATGGAGCCAGATCCTCAAGACCCTCGCCGACGATCTGGAGAGCCTCGCCAACGAGTTCACCCCCCGGATCACCATGAAGAAGAGCAAGGTCGAGTACGATCTCGGCGACCTGCGCCACCGGCATCCGTCGCGCAAGTGCCACGGCCTCCAGCGCTGCTACTGGGTGCCCGATCCCATCCCGGTGCAGGGGGCGCAGGTCCCCACCCGGGGCGGGAGCGTGACCGTACCGAACGTGAGCCAGCACATCCTCGACGAAGACAATCTGTAGACCGCGGCGGGCCGCGCCGCCGCTTATCGACCGGAGCCGCCGTTCACCGATTCCTCCTTTTCTGGCGGCCCGGGCGGGCCGTATGCTGGGAGGGCAGCCGCCGCCATGCCGAGGGCCGAACGAAGCAGCCGGGCGGCCGGGCGGGGCCTCCCGGGCGCCGCCTCCATTCTCTGATCCAGGGCCACTTTAAATCATCCAAACCCCGAGGGCGACATGGCCAGCGAAAGCACCCAGCACAAGCTCGACCGCGTGCGGCCGCCGCGCGTGCAGATCACCTACGACGTCGAGATCGGCGACGCCATCGAGATGAAAGAGCTGCCGTTCGTCGGGGGCATCCTCGCCGACCTCTCCGGCAAGCCGCCCGAAGACGCCGTGCCCATGCGCGAGCGCAAGTTCACGGAGATCGACCGGGACAACTTCAACGACGTCATGGAGTCCGTCAACCCGACGCTCGCCTTCCCCGTGCCGAACCAGCTCGGCGAGGAGGGCAACCTGAACGTGGCCCTCTCCCTCGCCGCCGCCAAAGAGGCCTTCGAGAAGGACCACCGCGAGTTCACCGGCATGGACCTCTTCTCGCCCCTCGCCGTCGTGATGCAGGTGCCCGCGCTCCGCGCGCTCTACGAGGAGCGCCAGCGCCTGGCCGACCTCATCGCCAAGCTCGACGGCAACGACAAGCTCGACGGCCTCCTGCGAGACATCGTGCAGGACACGGCCAAGCTCCAGGAGGTCAAGGACTCCGCCGGCACGACCAACGGCGAAGAGCCCGCCGGCGACGCCTGAGGCCCCATCCCGCACCCTGCACCCGATCTGTTAGCCTGCGAAGGAGGATTCCATTATGCCAGAAGCCACGAACGGCGCCACCGAAAACCTGCCCCTGCTGGACCGCATCGTCGCCGAGGGGCGCATGGCGCGCCAGGAAGAACAGGTGCCCCACGCCAAGGGCCTCGTCGGAGAGTTTGCCACGCAGATTCTCGACGAGAAGATGCCCGTCAAGCACGACAACATCGCGATGCTGCAGAGCCGCATCGCCGCCATCGACGAGCAGATCTCGCGCCAGCTCAACGAGATCCTCCACCACGAGGACTTCCAGCGCCTGGAGGCCACCTGGCGCGGCATGCACTACCTCGTCTTCAAGAGCGAGACCGGCGAGAACCTCAAGCTGCGCGTGCTCAACGTCCGCAAAGACGAGCTCGTGAAGGACCTGGAGAACGCCATCGAGTTCGACCAGAGCGCGCTCTTCAAGATGATCTACGAGGCCGAGTACGGCACCTTCGGCGGCCATCCCTACTCGCTCCTCATCGGGGATTACGAGTTCACGAACCACCCGCAGGACGTCGGCCTGCTGGAGAAGCTCTCGAACGTGGCCGCCGCCGCGCACGCCCCCTTCATCTCCATGTCCAGCCCCGCGCTCTTCGACATGGACAGCTTCACCGAGCTGGGCAAGCCGCGCGACCTGGCCAAGATCTTCGAGAGCTCGCTGCTGGTGAAGTGGCGCTCGTTCCGCCAGAGCGAGGACGCCCGCTACGTGGCCCTCACGATGCCCCACATCCTGCTGCGCCTGCCCTACGGCAAGGACTTCGTGCCCGTCGAGGAGTTCGAGTACGAGGAGGACGTCGACGGTACGGACCACGGCAAGTACCTCTGGGGCAACTCCGCCTGGGCGCTGGCCGCCCGCATCACCGACTCGTTCGCCAAGTACCAGTGGATGGCCGCCATCCGCGGCGTCGAGGGCGGCGGCGTGGTCGAGGGGCTGCCCGCCCACACGTTCCGCACGGACGAGGGCGACGTGGCGCTCAAGTGCCCCACCGAGATCGCCATCACGGACCGCCGCGAGAACGAGCTGAACAACCTCGGCTTCATCTCGCTCGTCCACTGCAAGGGCACCGACTACGCGGCGTTCTTCGGCGGGCAGACCGTGCAGAAGCCGAAGAAGTACGACACGCCCCAGGCCACGGCGAACGCCGCGCTCTCGGCCCGCCTGCCCTACGTGCTGGCCGCCTCCCGCTTCGCCCACTACATCAAGGTCATCATGCGGGACAAGGTGGGCAGCTTCAACACGGCCGAGAACGTGAGCACCTACCTCAACCGCTGGATCAACAACTACGTGCTCGGCAAGGACGACGCCGGCCAGGAGCTCAAGGCCAAGTACCCGCTGCGCGAGGCGCGCGTGGACGTCTCCGAGATCCCCGGCAAGCCCGGCAGCTACAACGCCGTGGTCTTCCTGCGCCCGCACTTCCAGCTCGAAGAGCTGACGGCCTCGATCCGCCTCGTGGCCGAGCTGCCGCCGCCGGCCGCCGCCTGACCCCGCCGCCGGCATCCTGCATGCCTTCACCCCGATAAAACCCCAGGAGGGCGATAATGGCTTCAAACATGTACATCAAGTTCACGCCGGAGCTGAAAGGCGAAGCGACGGACGCGAACCACAAGGACTGGATCGAGATCCTGTCCTGGAACCACAGCTTCAACCAGCCGACCTCGCCGGTGCGCACGAGCGCCGGCGGCGGCACCGTCGAGCGGGCCAACCACTCGAACCTGTCCTTCACCAAGTACCTGGACTCCGCCACGGACGACCTGCTGAAGAACCTCTGGGTGGGCAAGACCCTGGACAACGCCACGCTGGAGTGCTACCGCTCCGACGGCGCGACGAACAACGCCGTGAAGTACCTGGAGGTCAAGATGGAGATGGTCGTCATCTCCAACTACAGCATCAGCGCCGGCCCCGGCGACATCCCGGTCGAGAACGTCTCGCTGGACTACGGCAAGGTGACCTACACCTACACGCCGCAGGCCGAAGACAAGGGGACGGCCGAGGGCGCCCAGCCCGTCAGCCACGACCTGACGAAGAACGAGGTTGCCTGACCGCCGCCCGATGGACGAGCGCCGCACGCACCTCCGGGCGTCCCTCCTCGACCGTCTGGTCGGGGGGCGTCCGGAGGCGGCCGGCGCCGAGGGGCGGGCGCACCGCCCGGCCGGGCTCTACGAGGCCGTCCGGCAGGACCTCGAACGGCTCCTCAGCACCCGGCGCGGCACGCCCCCGCCGGAGCGGGGCGGCCCGGCGGCCCGCCGCGTCCACGACTACGGCGTGCAGGACTTCCTGCACCTGAGCCCGCGCAGCGAGGCGGACCGCCGGCAGATGGCCGCCGCCATCGCCCGCGCCGTCGAGGCCTTCGAGCCGCGCCTGACGCAGGTGCGCGTCGAGGTCGAGGGCTTCACCGACGAGGAGATCCGCGCCCACCCCGAGCGCGTCGAGATGGTGCGGCTCCGCATCGACGGGCTGTTGCGGGGGGAGGCCGTGCAGGAGCCCGTCTCGTTCCCCTTCGTAGTGCGCCGCTGACGGCCCGCCGGGGGCCGCCCGGCGCGACCCGCTCTCGCCCTGCGCCCGCCGACCCCGCCCGCCGATGAAGGCCAACGTCCTGGACGACCTGCTGCCCTACTACGAGCGCGAGCTGGCGTACCTGCGCGAGATGGGCGCCGCCTTCGCCGAGAAGAACCACCACGTGGCCGGGCGCCTGGAGATGGGCGGCGGCGAGAGCCCGGACCCGCACGTCGAGCGTCTCCTCGAATCGTTCGCGTTCCTGACGGCGCGCATCCAGTACAACATCGAGAGCGAGTTTCCCGAGATCAGCGCGGGCCTGCTCGACGTGCTCTACCCGCAGTTCCTGCGGCCCGTGCCGGCGATGGCCGTGGCCCACGCCGTGGTGGACGCCAAGCAGGGGCCGCTGGACCAGGGGTTCGCGCTGGCGCGCCACACGCCCCTCTTCGCCGAGGCGCAGGCCGGCGTGCTGTGCCGCTTTCGGACGGGCTACGACGTCCGCCTCTGGCCCTTCCGCGTCGCCGAGGTGGCCTTCGAGCCCACCGCCCGGTACGCCCTCTTCGAGGCCGGCGGCGAGACCGCCACCGTGCTGCGCGTCCGCGTGGTGTGCGAGGCCGGCGTCTTCGGCGCGTACGCCTGCGACCGCCTCCGCTTCCACCTCGGCGGCGAGCGCGCCACGGCCACCGCGCTCTACGAGCTGCTCTTCGCCCACCTCGGCCAGGTCGCGCTCCTGCCCGAGGGGGAGGACTATCCGCAGTTCCTCTCTTCGGAGGTCGTCCGCCCCGTCGGCTTCGCGCGCGACGAGGCGTTGCTGCCGTACCCCGGCACCGTGCACCCCGGCTACCGGCTGCTGCACGAGTACTTCGCCTTCCCGGAGAAATTCCTGTTCTTCGAGCTGCACCCGCTGGCCCTCCCGCCCGAGGCGCGCGCGGTGGACCTGCTCTTCCTGCTGGGCGAGCGCCCGGCGCGCGCGCTCGCCGTGGACGCGCGCGACGTGCTGCTCAACTGCGTGCCCGTGGTCAACCTCTTCCCGAAGACCACCGAGCCGATCCGCCTGGACCACCGGCAGACGGCCTACCCGCTCGTCCCGGACGTCCGGCGCGAGCGCACCACCGAGATCCACTCGATTCTGAAGATCTCCGCGTCGTCCGCCCCGGAGGACGACACGCACGTGATCCAGCCGTATTTCTCGTACGACCACGAGAGCAGCACGCGGGCGCCGTCCGTGTTCTGGCACGCCCGCCGCCGCCCGCCGCGCCTGCGCGGCCTGCCCGGCACCGACGTCGAGGTCACCTTCACCGACCTCGCGTTCCGCCCCGAGACGCCGGCGCTGACGCTCGCCTTCGGGCACACGCTCTGCACGAACCGGCACCTGGCCGAGGAGCTGCGCAAGGGGGCGCTGCTGCAGGTGGAGCAGGCCGCCCCCGTGCGCGAGGTCTACTGCCTGGAGCAGCCCACCCGCCCCCTGGACCCCACGCTGGGCGGGGCGATGCTGTGGCGCCTGATCTCGCACCTTTCGCTCAACTACCTGTCTCTGGCCGAGGGGCCGGAGAGCCTGACCGCCCTGCGCGAGATCCTGCGGCTCTACGGCACCGCCAGCCGCCGCGACGTCACCGTGCAGCTGAACGGCCTGCGCGAGCTGCGCACGCGCCGCGTGCTGCGCCGGATGGGGCAGGAGGCCTGGCGCGGCTTCTGCGAGGGCACCGAGGTGACGCTGCTCATCGACGAGCGCAACTTCACCGGGGGCGAGGGCTTCCTGCTGGCGGCCGTGCTCAACCGCTTCGTGGCGCTCTACGCCTCCGTCAACTCGTTCACGCAGCTGGTGGCCCGGAGCACCCAGCGCGAAGGGATCTGGAAAACATGGGAGCCTTTGGCTGGGGATCAGAACGTGCTGTAGGAGACTGGCTGTTCGAGGAGGGCTACCGCTTCGACTTCTTCCAGGCGGTGCGCCTGATCGAAAAGATGTTTCCCGAGGCGGCGCGGCTGGGCGAGACCGCCGAGCCGCACCGCGAGGCCGTGCGCTTCACCTCGCTGGCCGACCTCGCCTTCCCCGCCGCCGACGTCGGCGGCATCGCGCGGGCCGGGGCGGGGGACGGCGCCGCCGGCCCGCCCGTGACGATGCGGGTCAACTTCATGGGGCTGGCCGGCCACCTGGGGCCGCTCCCCGAGCCCTACACCGAGGCCCTGCTGGAGCAGGAGACCCACCGCGACGCGCGCGGCGAGCGCATCACCGCCTTCCGCGACTTCCTCGACATCTTCAACCACCGCCTCGTCTCGCTCCTCTACCGCGTCCGCAAGCAACATCACATCGGGCTCGACCTCCGCCCGCCGGAGCAGAGCCACGCGGCGCAGTACCTCTACGCCCTCATGGGGCTGGCCACGCCCGGCCTGCGCGGCCGCATGGCCGTCGAAGACCGGGTGCTGCTGAGCTACGCCGGCCTGCTCTCGCAGAAGCCGCGCTCCGCGGCCGGCCTCGAGACCCTGCTGCGGCACCACTTCGGCGTGCCGGTCCGCCTGGAGCAGTTCGTCGGGCGCTGGCGGGGGCTCTCGGACGACCAGCTCACGCGCATCGCCGCGCCCGGCGCCGCGGCCGGGCGGCGCGCCGGCGTACGCGCCCCGCTGCGGCCGGCCGGCCGCCCCGCCCAGAACAACCGGCTCGGGCGGGATGCCGTGCTGGGCAGCCGCGTGTGGCAGCAGGCCAGCCGCTTCGCTCTCCACCTCGGCCCGCTCGCGCTGCCGGACTTCCTCGACTTCCTCCCCGGCGGCACCGCGCACCGCGCCCTCGGCGAGCTGACCCGCTTCTACGTCAACCAGGACGCCGCCTTCCGCTTCGTCCTCCGCCTGGCCCCCGGCGAGGTGCCGCCGGCCCGCCTCGGCTCCGTCCTCGGCCCGCGCCTCGGGTGGACTTCCTGGCTCGCCCCGCACCCGCCCGACCCCGGCGCCACGACGCCCTTCGAGGTCACCGTGGGGCCGGACTTCCTCGCGCCGGAGCTGCAGAAGCTCCGCATCCCGCTCTTCGCCGAGTTGCCCCGCGCCGCCTACCGGGACGTCTACGAGGCGATGGAGCCGCTGCGCCTGCCCGAGGGCAAGGTCATCGCCCGGCGGGGCGACCCCGCCGAGGCCTTCTACGTCATCCACGCGGGCTCCGTCCGGGTGCTGCGCGACGAGCCGGGCCGGGACGAGGGGGTCCTGGCGACGCTCTCCGAGGGCCACTGCTTCGGCGGGACGACCTTCGCGCCCGGCAAGCAGCACCCGACGACGTTCGTCACGGCCGAGCCGTGCGAGATCCTGGCCCTGACGCACGCCCGCTTGCAGGCCGTCTGCGAGCGCCATCCGGCCGTGCACTGGGCCGTCGATGCCTACCGCCGCAAGCAGCAGCCGGAGGACGCCCGCCGGAACGACCCCCACGCCCAACTGGCCCGGCGGCTCCGCACGCTGGACGCCCCGCTGCTGCGCGACTTCACGGAGGAGGGGCTCTACGAGATCGCCGCCCATGCCGTGCTCGAAGCCGTGCCGCCCGGCACCGTGCTCGCCCGGCAGGGCACGCGCGGAGACGCCCTCCTGGTGCTCCTGGACGGCACCGCGCAGGCCGTGACGCGGCGCCCGGACGGGCCGCCGGCCGAGGCCACGCTGGCGCCGGGCGCCAGCATCGGCGCCCGGACGCTGTTCCTCGACGCGCCGTACGGCGCCACGGTGACCACGCTGGAGCCCGCCG
>JAWWAN010000101.1:0-9349 GCA_033721675.1 Rhodothermales bacterium
TAATTCACCGATAATGCAACTGCCCTTTCGGTGTCGCGTTCTTTCTCGTAGATTTACGCCGAATCGCGCCGCCGCGCGCGGCGTCCGTCCCATCAGCAAGCCGGAGGGTAGGTCTTCTCCCCACGCAGGCTCGACATAGTTCGCTGGGCTCGCCGCCCGGACGCCCGTCGTGCTGCGGCGGAGGTGCCGTCCGGAGGAGAGGCGTCGTGAAGGCCCACGTACTTGTGCTCAACCAGGACTTCAGCGCGCTCACCGTATGCAGCGTGCAGCGCGCCGTCATCCTGATCCATCTCCACAAGGCCGAGCTGGTCGAGGCGCTGCCGGGCCGGCGGCTGCGGTCGCCGAGCCGCGCCTTCCCGTGGCCCAGCATCGTGCGGCTGAAGATGTTCGTCCGGGTGCCGTACCGGCACATCATGCTCTCCCGGAAGAACATTCTCCGGCGCGATGGCTTCACGTGCCAGTACTGCGGCAGCCGGGAGAAGCTGACCGTAGACCACGTCCACCCCAAGAGCCGGGGCGGGCGCGACACGTGGAAGAACCTGGTGGCCGCCTGCACCTCGTGCAACAACCGGAAGGGCAACCGCACGCCCGAGGAAGCGCGCATGCCGCTCAAGCGCCGCCCCTTCCGCCCCAGCCACGTAATGTTCATCCGGGACTACGTGGGCACCGTGGACGAGGCGTGGAAGCCGTACCTGTTCCTGGCCTGAGGCCGCGCTTTTTCGCCTCTTCTCAACGGTCCGGGGTGGAACTGCCAGGGGCACCCGGCGTGCTTCCTGCCCCCCGCCTCGTCGCACCGGACCGGATCTCCACCGTGGCCTCGAACACGACCCGACGCATCGCCCGGCTCGCCTGGATCGTCCCACTGCTCCTGCTCCTGCTGGCGCTCGACCAGGCCAAGGTCGCCTTCGATCTTCAGCGCACCTTCGAGCGCGGCACGCCTGCAGCGGCCGAGGTGCTCGCCTATGAGGACAGCGACCGCGTGGATGTGACCTACGGCTACGTCAGTCTCCGCGTGCCCCTCCCGGGCGGAGGGGTGCTGACGAAGCAGAAGATGTCGCTTCCGACGTCGCTGCTGCCCCGCGTGGAGGGCGAGCGCACGCTCGACGTGCGGGTGCGGCCCGGCGCGGCCCAGGAGGTGGTCATCGCAAAGCTGATGCCGGCCCACCTGCTGATCGCGGCGTCGCAGTCGGGGATCTGCTTCCTCGGGGCGCTGCTCTTCGGGGCCGGCGTGTTTTTCTGGAATCGCTCGCTGCGCCGCCAGGAAGCCGCCGCGTAGCCTCCCGGCGAGGCGTCATCGGATGATCGGGCCGGACGGCGCGCGGGGCTCGTCGGGGTAGAGTTCGCCTACCCAATCCGTGTAGCCGTTGAAGAGCATCGTATCCACGCGCCGTTCTTCGGTCTCGCTGATCAGGAAACGCTCGGTGGCCTGGCTCCAGCGGGGGTGCGGGACGTTGGGGTTCACGTTCGAGAGGACGCCGTATTCCGCCGGCTGAAGCTCGTTCCAGAACGTCGGGGGCTGATCGTCCACGAACTCGATCACGTTGATGGCCTTGGCGCCTTTGTAGCCGTACTTCCACGGCAGCACCATGCGCAGGGGCGAGCCGTTCTGCTTCGGCAGCGGCTCCCCGTACAGGCCGGTGGCGACGAAGCCCAGCTCGTTCGTCGCCTCGTCCATCCGCAACGCCTCGAAGTAAGGCCACGGGTACCACGGCGAGCTGCGCAGGCCCGGCATCTGCTCGGGCCGGTTCGCGCTCACGAAGCGGACGTGCGTGGCGCTCGACAGCGGCTTGCACCGGTCGATCAGCGCGCGCAGCGGAAAGCCGGTCCACGGCACCGTCAGCGACCATGCCTCGACGCACCGGAAGCGGTAGAGCCGCTCTTCGAGATCCATCTCGCGGATTAGCGCGGAGACGTCCATCGTGAACGGCTTCTCGACCAGCCCGCGCACCTCCAGCGTCATCGGGAAGGGCTCGTAGGGGCCGGTGAGCGGCCAGACGCGCTTGAGCTCGCCCTGGTTGATGAACTCGTAGAAGTTGTTGTAGGAGGACGCGACGAGGCGCGTGCTGGTCTGCCGCTCCGGGACGTCGAAGGCGTCGTTGCGGGCTGCCGGGTAGCCGTCGCGGGGGGCCTCGTCGGGGATGGTGTCGAGCGGGCCGTCGGGGTCGCCGGCGGCGTGGGCGGCGGCCCGCTGCGCCTCGCTGGTGCAACCGAGCAGGGTGGGTGCGGACGACAGGGCGATGCTGCCGAGGCCCAGCGTGCGCACGAAGGCGCGGCGGGAGTCGTAGAAGGAGCGGGTGGGCACGTCCTGCTCGCGGCCCTGCCAGCCCGGCTTGAGAATGAGGTTCGCCATCGCGGCCGGGAGCATCTGGTGTGCGTGTCGACGAACGGGGCGGCGCGAGGGGCCGCCGTGCCCACGCTGCTGCTACCGGCACGCATCGGGGCCGTTCCGGGTGTTATAGAAACGTAAGAATTGAACCGGAGCGGACCTGGTGGGGCGAGGCGTGTGGATACCTCAGCCGTTCCGGGCGCAGGGAACACGGATCGTCATCTCCGGCACGCGCTCCTGGAGCTCCCGCTCCAGCGCGGCCGTGGACGAGACCGGAAGCGTCCTGGAGGGGACGATGCAGAGCGTGTTCTCCTTCTTGTTGATCTCGAGGCTCGCGATGGTCACCTCGTACTTCTCCAGCACGCGCACCAGGCGGTCCTTCAGCCGCCCGTCCTCCATGACAGCGCCCAGGTCGCCGGAGGCGGCCGCCTCCGTCCCTTCGAAGATCCGGTTCGAGACGTGGAGGTCCATCCTCGGATGGCCTACGAAAGAGACCTCGAAGACCGAGGCATCCAGCGGGACGCGCAGCATGAATTCCCCCCCGGGGCCGGTGGTGGCGCCCGCTGAGCCGTCCTTCGTGCGGATGTTCGCGCCCACAGCGGGCGCGCCGGTCTCCGCGACGACGAGGCGGCCGTAGAGGGCCTCCTCGGTCCGGCGGAGCAGCATGAATTCGAGGCCTTCGCGCATCGCCTGCCCGCCCGAAGCGCCGACCTCCTCGGCCAGCTTGAACGTGATGGGTAGCGACATCTTGACCTTCACGGCTTCGCCGCGCTGCCGCCCCGGCGTGAAGCGCGCTTCGCGGACCACCCGCAGCGCCTCCTCGTCCGCCCCGCCGCCGATGCCGCGCACCACCACGGGATCGACCACGCCGCCGTCCTCATCGACGACGAACTGGACGATGACGCGCCCCTCGATGCCCGCCTGCTTCGCGAGGGCAGGATACCGGAGCGCTTGCTGGATGGCTTCGAGCCCGCCTTCCAGCTTCGGCATCTCTTCGACGACCACGAACACCTCGGGGGGCGCGCTGGCGTCCTGCCGGGCGCTGGGCTTGGCGGCGTCCGGGCCGACGAGGTCGGCGCAGGCCGCGACGACGAGCGCGAGGCTGACCAGGAGCCCGCCGGCCAGCACGAGCCGGCGCCGAGACGAGAGAGGGGGGTGGGTGTAGCGATTCATGGCTTCGATGCGTCGTTTCAGTTGATGGGGAGGGATGCTCATGCGGAGCGCCGGCGTGCGGCGCGGCGATGCCACCGTGGCAAAGTGGAGCAGGAGGGAGGCATACCGCCGCCCGTCCACGGACGACTCCGCGAGCACATCGGCATCGCAGGCGGCCTCGCGGTAGAATCGGATCGAGCGTTCGAGCAGGATCACCAGGGGGTTGATCGCGAACAGCACCGTCAGCATACACTCGGCCACCTGGCGTGCAAAGTCGCCGCGCCGGACGTGCGTCAGCTCGTGGCACAAGGTCAGGTGGAGCGCCTCCGGCGTCGCCATCAGCGAAGCGGGCAGCACCACGGTGGGCCGGAGCCATCCATAGACCATCGGGACGGCGGGGCCGTCCGCCACCCGCACGCGGACCCGGCGCCGGAGCCGCATCGCGGCGGCCAGCGCATCGGCACGGCTCTGCAGGGCAAGAGGCGCCGCACGGACGCCGAGCCGGGCGAGGTATCGACGATGCCGCACTGCCTGGACGCCCAGCAGCAGGGCGCGCCACGCAGCGAGCAGCGCCGCCGCCCCGGTCAGCACGCCCAGCAACAGATACGGCTCCCATACCGTCCGCGCGGGTTCGTCCGCCGCAACGGTCAGGAGCGCATCCAGCGGGAGGCCCGGGCCGGGCGCGGGGGATACAGGGGTGGGGGGCGCCCACAGCGTGAGTGGGGGCAGCTCGATCCACGCGGCGGCGAGCAGCCCGAGGGGGAGTGCCCACAGCAACGCCGTGCGGACGGCGTACTGCTCCTGCGCGTGGCCCCGGCGGCGCAGCACGAGCAGGACCCCGAGTGCGAGCGCCGTCCAGGCCAGGAGCGGCAGCCAGAGCGGCGTCAGCGTGGCCGCGCCGAGGGCGGCGAGGCGGTCAGCGAATGTCATCATCGCGGGATTCCATCTGGTCGATCAGTCGCCGGATCTCCTCGCGCTCCGCCTCGGAGAGGTCTTCGCCGGCCACGAGGGTCTGCATCAGCGCCAGCGGGGAACCATGGAAGACCTTGCGGACGAGATCGTGGACGAGGCTGCGGCGCACTTCCTCGGGCGCGCGGGCCGGACGGTAGACGTACGTCGCGCCGTCCTTGTCGAACTCCAGGTAGCCTTTCTCGGACAGGTTCTTCATCACGGTCATCACCGTGGTGTAGGCAATCGGGCGAGCGTCGAGGATGCGCTCGCGCACCTGCGCGACGGTCGCCGAGCCGAGCGCCCAGACGTGATGGAGGATCTCCATCTCGGTCTCGCCCAACGGGGTCAGTGATTTGCGTCGCATACCAGGTCTGCAGGGGTCTTGTGTACCAGCGTCGTCATCCAGAGGGTGGAACAGGCCTAGTTCCTATTAGCTTGATAATACTATATTGGTAGTATTATGTCAACCCCCTGGCCTGTTGCGTCGGTATTGGGGCGATGCCGTGGGTAGCAAAGACACGCGGACGCCGGCAGAGTTGCGGCGTCCGCGTGCGGTGCGGGCTCTGGTCGTGTCGTGCCGGCGCGGCCGGGCTCAGAAGAGGCGGACGTTCGCGCGGGCGTAGAGGTAGCGCCCGAAGAATCCGAACGGCGAGAATCCGTTGTACGGGAAGATGCCGTTGAAGCTGTTGGCCTTGAACTGCTTCTCCGGGTACACGTCGAACAGGTTGTTCGCCCCGATGGCGATCATCACACCGCTGCGCAGCGCGTAGCCCACCTCGGCGTCGGTGACCCACTTCGCGGCGAAGGTCTGATCGCGGAGGGGGGTGGAAGACGAGATGGAGGTGACTTCCCCGTAGCGGATCGTGCGGAGCATCAGCCGGAGGTCGCGCAGGTCGTAGTTCACCTGCAGGTTGATCTTGCTGTCGGGCTGGGCGTCCTGATAGTCCCCCACGCGGCTGCGGTCCACGAGGGTGGGCTGGTTGAGGGCGGCGAGCTGCGCCGGCGCGGCGATCGCGTCCGGGTCCCCGTCGCCGTCGGTATCGAGGTCGAGGTTGGTGACCTCGGTGTCGGAGAAGTTGAGGGCGGCGGTGAGGCGGGCCGTGCCGGGGCCGAGCGGCAGGCCGTAGCGCCCGGTGAGGTCGATGCCCTGGGTGCGCGTGTCGAGGGCATTCGTGAAGTAGCGCCCGCCCGTCGCGTTGATGCCCTGGGCGGCCAGAAACTGCGCGACGGCGGCATCGGTGAAGTTCTCCGTGAACGTGATGCGGTCGTCGATCTCGATCTGGTAGGCGTCCAGCGTCAGCGAGAAGTTGTTCTGCTGGAAGGTGACGCCGGCGCTCAGGTTGAACGAGGTCTCGGGGTCGAGGTCTTCGGCGCCGAGGGCGCGGGCGACGGGGCTCTCGACGGGGAACGTCCCGACCTCGAACGGCACGCCGTCGATGAAGTTGGTGGCGATGGAGGTGAACCACGCCTGCGCCAGGGACGGCGCGCGGAAGCCGGTCGAGGCGGCGCCGCGGAGCGCGAGCTGGGGGGTGATCTCGAAGCGGCCGGCGAGCTTGCCCGTGGCCGTCGCGCCGAAGTCGCTGTAGTTCTCGAAACGGCCGGCGAGGCTGAGGAGGACGCGGCTCGTCAGGTTGTTCTCCAGGTCGAGGTAGACGCCCACGTTCGTGCGCGTCTCGTCCTGCTGGCTCTCGGGGCGGAAGCCGGGGAAGCACTGGGAGCCGGTGGGCGCGGCCGAGCCGGCGTTCGGGCCGTCGCGCACGGGCACGCCGCCGTCCAGGAACGAGAACTCGTCGCCCGCGTCGATCCAGTAGTTTTCCCACCGGAACTCGCCCCCGATGGCGATGCTCAGCGGCGCGGCCGTGCCGATCTCGATGCTGCGGAAGAGGTCGAGGTTGGAGGTGGCCTGGGCGAAGTTGAGCGTGCCGGCGTCGAAGGCGGTCGGGCTGTTGTCCATCGAGGCGTTGTGGGTGTCGTCCATGTCGAACGTCAGCGCGTTCGTGCCCACGGTCTCGCTCAGGTCGAAGGCCCACCCGGCGTAGGTGCCCTTGATGCCGGCCGCGCCGGAATAGTCGTTCACCTTGGCGTTGATCTTCGGGAGGAAGCCGTTGGGGTAGAGCGCGCGGTTCGTGCGGTTGTCGAGGGAGCGGCGGTAGAAGCACCCGGAGAGCCCCTCGCGCGCGCTGACGCCGCCGAAGGCGTAGAGCTGGGTCCCGGCCTCGTTGATCGGCACCGAGCCGTTCAGGAAGAAGCTCAGTTCGTCGAACTCGCCGTTCCCGTACCGGTGGTTGAGGCGGGGGAACGATTCTTCCGAGAAGGTCCCGCCCTCGAAGCCGTCGTAGTACTGCTGGCGCGGGTCGAGGCCGGCGCGGTTGACGAAGTCGCGGTGGCGGAGCGTGCCGCTCGCGTAGATCGTACCGTCGGCCACCTCGAAGCCGTAGCCCGCGGTGACCTGGACGGTCTGCCCATCCGTGTAGGTCTCCTCCTCGGGCGCGCCGATCCGGTTGAAGCCGGTCTCGCCGGGGGCATCCCAGTCGTAGGCGTTGACGTCCGAGTTGTCCGAGAGGAAGCCCTCATCGGGGTCGTAGCCGCGGGTGGTGGTGCTGAGATACTGGCCGTAGGTGACGCCGACGTCGAGCCCCGGGTTTTCCTTGAGGACGATGTTGATGACGCCGGCGATGGCGTCGGAGCCGTACTGGGCGGCGGCGCCGTCGCGCAGCACCTCGATCCGCTCGATGGCGCTCGGGGGGATGGCGTTCAGGTCGGCGCCCGTCGAGCCGCGCCCGACGGAGCCGTTGACGTGGACGAGCGCGCCGGTGTGGCGCCGCTTTCCGTTGACGAGCACGAGCACCTGATCCGGCCCCAGCCCGCGCAGCGTGGCGGGGCGGATGTGGTCCGACCCGTCGGTGATCGAAGCTTGCGGGGCGTTGTAGGAAGGGATGAGGAGCTGGAGCACCTGCGTGGTCTCGGTGAAGCCGGTCGCCTGGATCTCGGCGGGCGTCAGCACGTCCACGGGGACGGGCGAGTCGACGACGGTGCGGCCCTGCCGGCGCGTTCCGAGCACCACCACCTCGCCCGCCCCGATCAGGTTCTCGGCGAGGGCGAAGTTCTGGGTGAGGGTCTGCCCGGCGCGGACGGTGAGGCTGGTGCTGGCGGCGCTGAAGCCGATGAAGGTGGCTTGTAGTTCGTAGGTGCCCGGCGCCAGGGTGAGGCGGTAGTTGCCGTCGGCGTCGGCGGAGGTGCCGAGCGTCGTGCCGACGACGAAGATGTTGGCGCCGGCCAGGGGGTCGCCCGTCGCGCCGTCGGTGACGGTGCCGGAGATGGTTGCCAGCTGGCCGAAGGCCAGGCCGGGCAGCAACGCAGCGGAGAACAACGCGAGGCAAAGCAGGCGGAGGCGAGACGAGGCGCACATGGCATCGGCGGGAAGGTGATGGGTGAGATGAGCCCCTGCCACCGGCAAGCACACCGTACACGTTAGCTCGCTGCCACTCCGGCGCCCGGAAGGGGTTGCGCGTCCCTTAAGTCACGGCCCGTGGGGGTCCGTGTTACGCCAAGGTATCTCAAAATGCACCATCCCCAGGTCGATTGCAAGCAGGCGCAAGAGGTCAGTCGGTCTCGGCATCGTAGCGGTAGCGCGCTCGCAGCGGTCCCAGGTCGGCGCCGGAGACGTAGCGCAGCCAGAGGGCGGTATTGAGCAGCTGCTGGCGCAGCGGGCCGTACCGATGGAAGCGGCGCGCGGCGGTGGTGACGTGCTGCGGCAGGAAGCGGAAGCCGCCGCGCCGATGCAGGCGCTGCACCAGCTCCAGGTCTTCGAACATCGGCATCGGGGGGAAGCCGCCCACGGCCTCGAACGCGGCCCGCCGCACGAACAGCCCACGGTCTCCGAAGCAGATGCGGGGCAGAGCGAAGCGGGTGCAGAAGCTGTAGAAGCGCAGCAGGGGCGTCCACCGGTCGAAGGCGAGGCGGAAGGCGCCGGCCTCGGCGCGCGGGTCCGTCAGGGTCCGGCGGATCGCCTCGAAGGCGTCAGGGGGGAGCAGAGTATCGGCGTGGAGGAAGAGCAGCACGGCGCCGTCGGTAGCCTCCGCGCCGGCATTCATCTGGCGCGCGCGGCCTGGGGCTGCACTCAGCACGCGGGCGCCGCCCGCAGCGGCGCGCTCCGGCGTCCCATCGGTCGAGCCTCCATCGACCACGACGACCTCGGACGGCCCGGCCTGGGCACGCACCGAGGCGAGGGTCGCTTCGATGCGGCGCGCCTCGTTCAGCGCGGGGATGACGACGGAGATCTTCACGGCCAGGGGCATGGATAGGGGGATGCGGCAGACGAAGAACATACCCCGGCGCGGAGGCCCCGTGCAACGGCTCGGCACGGAAGAACGCAGCGCGAAGGCCCAGCGCAGTCGAGATGCGCCCCTCAGACGGTTCGCCACCCCGGGCCGACGAACGGAGCCTCGGAACGCAGCACTCGCCGGAGCGCCTGAGCGAATCGTGCAGTCCTCGACCCACTACAGCCCGATGCGATGCAACGCGAGCGATCTGTGGTGATTCGAACAGCAAGATTTCGCTCCCCGCCCGCCTCGGGGCATCCACCATGGCAAAGCCGAGGACGTCGAGGCGGTCGCTCGGACCAGCGTGGATCTCGCGCGCGACAAGCCGGGAATCTGATCGACGCGCGGGCCGGCATCGAAGGGGATCCCCTTGGCGGCAACGAAACCGCATAGCGCCGAGCGCGCTACTCCGCTTCCGTTATGCGCAGTGCGTAGCGGGCGAAAGCCGGGGTTTCTGGCAGCGTCTGGATGAAGCGGACGGGCCAGGTCTGCCCGGCTCGCAATGCCGGACCGGCCGAGGAGACGATGAGCTTGCTGCTCTCGGCCAGCACGGCGCCGTCTGCGCCGTACCAGACGGCCTCCAGCTTCAGACGCTCCA
>JAWWAN010000102.1:0-9276 GCA_033721675.1 Rhodothermales bacterium
CCAGAAAGAATACCGCTTCGTGGACGACCAGGTCTACAAGTCGGCCGCCGAGGAGCTGGACTACCGGCTGGATGCCGTCTTCTCCAACGGTCTGCGGCAACAGGTGGCTTCGAAGAAGCTGAACTATACGCCGACGGCCATCCGGCGCACGTGGGGCAGCATCAAGGCCATGTTCCAGTAGCGCCCGCCGCGCCCCCACCCCGCCGCCTCCGCAGCCCACCGCTGTGGGGGTTTTTTTATGGAGGATTCCTCGGCCCCGGTTTCGGATGGGCCTCGGAGGCGCTATCATCCCTCACGCGCTTCTCTGAACCTCGCCCCCTGCCTCCCCATGCGGACGCTCATCATGCCGGCCGACCGGATGCGGCGCACGCTCAGCCGCCTGGCCTACGAAGTCGTCGAACGCAACCGGGGGGATGACCTCGAGGTCTTCGGCATCCGGCGGCGCGGCGCCGTCGTGGCCGAGGCCCTCGCCGCTGAGATCGGCGCCATCGGCAACCGGACCCTCGGCGTGACCCCGCTCGACGTCCGCGCCTACCGCGACGACCGGGACCGCTCCGCGCCCCTCGACGAACCCGCTCCGCCCTCCCTCGACGTCACCGACCGCACCGTGCTGCTCGTGGACGACGTGCTCTTCACCGGGCGCACGGCGAGGGCCGCGCTCGACGCGGTGGTGCACTTCGGGCGGCCGCGCAGCATCCAGCTCGCCGTACTCATCGACCGGGGCCACCGCGAGTATCCCATCCAGCCGGACTACGTGGGGCGCACGCTGCCGACGAAGCACAAGGAGCGGGTGGTGGTGGACGTAGACGAGGGCTTCGCGGTCTACATCGAGGAGTAACGCCGCCCGTCAGCGCGCGGCGTAGTAGTCGTGCCGGAGGGCGCCGGCGAAGCGGTCTGCGGTGAAGTCGGCCAGGTCTTCCAGCGCGTGCGCCATCTCCTCGACCGAGAGCCGGGAGAGCGCGACGGCGGTGTAGACGTTGCCGAACGTGGTCCCCAGCCCCACGGCCGCGACGGACGCGGGCTCGGCCTCGCGGATCCGCTGCTTCCAGATGGTGCGCCGGCCGCGCCGGTCCAGCAGGCGCAGCTCGGCCTCGACCTCGAAGTAGACGACGGCGTCCCACGAATCCGCCACCAGCCCATAGTCCGCCACGCGGAGGTCGAGGATGAAGTCGGCGTGGGCGGGGTCATCCACGGGGCGGTAGCCGAGGGTGCGGGCGCTCTCGTGGAGGGCGCGGCGCGCGGTGCGCTCGGCGACATCCACGTAGGCGAGGGCGCTGTCCATGCGCTGCTGCGCCCGGCGGGCCTCGGCGTGCTTGGCGAGGGCGGTCCCGGCCCGGAAGACGGAGCCGAGGGGGTCGTCCGGGTCGAGGCGGGCGTCGAAGAGGGCATCCGTGAAGACGGCCGGGCGCGGCGGGATGTTGGCGACGACGGCGACGGTGGCGTCGTCGAAGCGGTAGTCGTCGAGCTGGTGCGACGCCCCGCAGCCGGCCGCGAACAGGGCCGCCAGGAGCGGAAGGAACAGGAGTCGGATAGGCATGGAGACAGGCCCCGAAGGAGGCGGTAGGTTCTGTGTTCAAGCCGCCGATCGCGCCCCGCGGGTAACGCCGTCTAGGGCGCTACGTCGTTCTGCAGCGCGGCCTGCATGCGCTCGGCGGCGCGGCTGCTGAGGTCGGCCAGCAGATCCGCGAAGGCGGCATCGGCGAGGCGGCCGAGGTCGGCGCCGGTGCGGCCGGTGGCGAAGGTGCGCGAGCTGCGGAGGCGTTTAGCCCAGATGGCCTCGCCGGTGGCGCGCTCGATGAGCCGGGCTTCGGCCTCCATGAAGAAACGCGCCTGTGAGCGGTAGGAGCGCAGGCGGAGTCCATAATGGTGGACGCGGAAGTCCAGCACGTAGTCCGCCGTCCGCGCGTCGGCGGTGCGGCGGGCGCCCAGCTCGTCGGCGGCGGTGTGGAACAGGGCGGCGGCGAGGCGGGCCGGTACGTCCACCCGCTTGGCGGCCGCCCGGAGGCGCTCCTGAAGGTCTTCCAGGTTGTCCTGTTCGCCCCGGAGGAGCGGCGGCCGGGCCGGGCGCGTGCGCGGGGCGAGCAGCGGATGATCGACGAAGGGGGCCGGCGCATACGGGGCCGCAGCGGCAATCGTGCGGCCTTCGAAGCGCTGCGGCTCCAGGCGCGTGGCGGTGCATCCGGCCAGGAGAACAGCCAGCACGAACACGGCCGAGAAGCGAAGCGAACGGGAGAGCGCGGGCATCGTCTCGGGGATCCAGGGAGAGGGCGCGGGCTATCGGTGCAGCGGGGTTGCTCGGATCGCGGAGGCGGCGGCAGGCCGGCTTTGCGTGCGGCCGGCGCGTGCCCTATCTTCCTCGTCGCCTGACCATCGACAAGAATCATTCCAGCGAGCCGATACCACCATGCCCTACGTCGTCGCCGAGCCGTGCATCAACTGCAAGCACACCGACTGCGTCGAGGTCTGCCCCGTCGATTGCTTCTACGAAGGCCCCAACTTCCTCGTCATCCACCCGGACGAATGCATCGACTGCAACGCCTGCGTGCCGGTCTGCCCCGTCGAAGCCATCTTCCCGGACGACGAGCTGCCGGAGCAGTGGGCGCACTACACGCAGTGGAACGAGTACCTGGCGCAGCAGTGGCAGGACCTCGGCTACAACATCACTGAGAAGAAAGACCCGCTCCCCAACGCCGAAGAATGGAAGGACGCCGACAAGAGCGAGCAGGACATTCTGACGTGGGATACGGGGGAGTAGAGACGGGCGACTAGCCACCAGGGGCGTCGTCCCTCCGCTACTATTTCGTTGGAACGCCGCGCCGGCCGGAAGGCTGGCGCGGCTTTTTTCTGCTGTTGAGCACCGATTGGCCGAAGACTGGACGCGAAGTGGGTGCCCTGTGATCTGGCGCCCGAGCGCCGCGCCGCGCTAGGCTTCTCCCGGCGCGCCACCCGATGCCGCAGACTTACGCGGATCGGCTTCTGATCGCGCCGAACGTCCATGCTTTCACAATCGATGGGGATGCGTGATGCCGAAGAAGAAGAAAACCCCCGACATCCCGGAAAATGAGGAGCAGACCGAGTGGGGCCCGATCATCGAGGAGGCCGACGACCTGCCCGAGGCGGACGACGCGTTCTACAAAGAGCCCGGCCCGGAAGACCTCCCGCCGCGCGACCCGATGGACTGGCCGATGCCGCCGGAGCCGACGCCCGAAGATCCCGAGTTCTTCGGGGAGATCCTGGAGAGCCACACCAAAGCCGCCCTCTTCGTGAGCGACTTCCACATGAGCGACGGCGGCCCGGGCGACGACTTCTGCCGACCCCACCTCCAGCGGATCCCGGGCACCCCGCTACAGGGGGGCGTGCTGCCGCCCGGCCCGTCCATGGCGCCGCTCTTCGCGCGCGTGCTCACGTTCGCCCAGCAGCGCCTCGCGGCCGTGCTGGGGCGCGGCGCCCCGCGCGCAGACATCGTGCTCAACGGCGACCTGATCGACCAGCTGGAGCTGATCGGGCGAGCCACCACGCTCTCGCCCAAGCACAATGCATTCTTCGGCACGGCGGCCGCGGCGCGCGCCGCCGGCCACCAGGTGTTCTACCTGCGCGGCAACCACGACTTCGTCGTGCCGCCCGGCCCCTGGACGCCCGGCGCCTTCTACGCCAACAGCGCGCTGACGACGTTCGCCGAGCACGGCGACCGCTGGGACCCGTCGAACTGGCCGCCCGGGCTGGGCAACACCGGCTCGCAGCTCGTGGTGGACTTTCTGCCGCTGCTGTTCGGGCCCGGGGCGGCCTTCCTCGGGTCGCTCGGCCTGGCGGACCTGGAGGTGCAACGCATCGGCGGTGTGCTGGAGCTGGCCGGCCTGGACAACCTGCGGCCCTTCGCCGGCAATGCCGTGACGGCGTTCTTCGCGCGGCGGACGGTCTTCACGCGGGCCGTGGCGCGGGGCCTGCTCGGCTTCGCCGGCGCCGCCGTCGCCCGTTTTCTGATCGACCAGCTCGCACAGCAGATCATCGGTCCGCCGGACGACTCCGGCGGCGTGATCGGGGCGCGGATGCGGCGGCGCGGCGCGCGCTTTACGAACTGGCTGATGGTGCAGGGGCACACCCACGTGCCGTGCGCCATCCCCCGGGTCTACTACAACACGGGCACGTGGACGCCCGCGCTCGTCGCCCCGGCGAATGTAGAGGTGGTGCTGCGCGCGTTTCCGTTCCTGCTCGTCTACCACCAGCCGGGCCGGGGCCGCGTGGAAGAATACTACACGCTGAACTTCCCCTTCGGGCAACGGCCGCAGGCGCTGCGCCGGAACGCCGCCAGCGTGAGGGCCCTCCGCGCCGGGCTGGGCTACCCGCCCTGCTGACGGCTCCGATGCGGAAAGCAAAAAAAGGAGCCGCGCCGACCTTCGGGTCGGTGCGGCTCCGTTCTATGCTACGAGCAACTGGAGGAGAGACCCCCTAGCCGCTAGTGTCCAGTCACCCGTCCCTTACGTCCCGGCCGAATAATCCGTGGCGTAGGCGACCTGCTCGTCGGTGAGGCTGTCGATCTCCAGCCCCATCGTCGCGAGCTTGATGCGGGCGATCTCCTGGTCGAGCTCCTCGGGGAGGTCGATGACCGTGTTCTCCAGCGTCTCGCCGCGCTCGCGCGCCTGGACGAGGTTCAGGTGCGCCATGAACTGATTGGCGAAGCTCATGTCCATGACCTCGGAGGGGTGCCCCTCGGCGGCCGCGAGGTTGACGAGCCGGCCCTCGGCGAGCACGAACAGACGCTTGCCGTTCTCCAGCGTGTACTCCCGGTTGTCGGCGCGGATCACGCGCGTGTCTGTGGAGAGCTCGGCCAGCTCCTGCAGGTTCAGCTCGACGTCGTAGTGGCCCGTGTTGCAGACGATCGCGCCCTCCTTCATCTTGATGAAGTGGCGGCCCCGGATGACGTCCTTCATGCCGGTGGCGGTCACGAAGATGTCGCCGATCTCGGCGGCCTCGTCCATCGTCATCACGCGCATGCCTTCGAGCGTGGCCTTGAGCGCAGCGGTGGGCTTGACCTCGGTGACGATGACATTCGCCCCCATGCCCTGCGCGCGCATCGCCACGCCGCGCCCGCAGTGCCCGTAGCCGGCCACGACGAAGTTCTTGCCGGCCAGCAGCACCGAAGAGGCGCGCAGGATCCCGTCGAGCGTGCTCTGGCCGGTGCCGTAGACGTTGTCGAAGTCCCACTTCGTCTCGGCGTCGTTGACGGCGTAGACGGGGTAGAGCAGCTTGCCGTCGGCGGCCATGGCGCGGAGGCGGTGGACGCCCGTGGTCGTCTCCTCGCTGCCGCCGATGATGTGGTCGGCGAGGTGGGCGTGCTCGCTGTGGACGCGGAAGATCAGGTCGGCGCCGTCGTCGAGCGTGAGGTGCGGCGGGTTGTCGATGGTGCGGTCGATGCACCAGTAGAAGTCCTCGACGCTCTGGCCGTACCAGGCATAGATCTCGATGCCGGCTTCGGCGAGGGCGGCGGCGACCTCGTCGTTGGTCGAGAGCGGGTTGCAGCCGCTCCACGCGACCTCGGCGCCGCACGCCTGGAAGGTCTCGACGAGCACGGCCGTCTCCTTCGTCACGTGCAGGCAGCCGCTGATCTTATAGCCTTTGAAGGGCTGCGTCTTGGCGTACTCGTCGCGCAGGCGCATCAGCACCGGCATCCGGCTCTCGGCCCACTCGATGCGGTTCCGGCCGGACTCGGCCAGGCCCAGGTCGCGCACTTTATAGGCGCCTTCCTTGTGATCCATGTCGCTGTCGTTTGCTGGGTGAACGATCCCGAAAATAGCAGACCGCTGGTACCACGGCGCTGCATCGGGGGTTTTCGGTTGTGTGAAAATTCATTGGGAAGGCGGGGACTGGCCACTGGGGACTGCCTTCCCAGTCCCTGCGCGTCCTCACCGGGCGATGACGACGCGCTCGACCTTCTGGGTGTCGCCGGCCATCATGCGCAGCAGGTAGACGCCGCTGGCGAGCGTGCCGGCCGAGAGCGTGACGGTGTGCGTGCCGGCCTCCTGCTCGGCGTCCGCGAGGAGGGCGACGCGACGGCCGAGGAGGTCGTACAGCTCCAGGCGAACAGAGGCGGCCTCGGGCAGCGTGTAGCTGACCGTGGTGGTGGTGGAGAACGGGTCGGGGAAGTTGGGATGCAGCGCCAGCTCGCGGGGGACGTCGAAGCCGTCGTCGCTCGTGGAGAACGTCAGCTCGGCCCCGTCGATGCGCCAGAACTCGGACGCGGCGAGGGCGCGCGTGGCGCCGAAGTCGAGCCGCAGGCGCAGCTGCTGCCCGCCGAAGGCGGAGAGGTCGAAGATGGAGCGGACGGGCGCCCCGGTCTGGCCCGCGAAGACCTCCTGCCCGTCCATCGGGCCGCCGGAGAGCGTGGCCGGGTAGCCGAGCGTGGGCGCCACGGGCCGCCACGTGGCGCCGCCGTCGTCCGAGACCTGCAGGTTGCCGCCCAGCCCGTCGCCGAGCTGGTAGACGTGCGTCAGCTCCAGCCGGATCGCGTCGGCATTCGCGGGCAGGTCGACGGGGTCGAGGACGAGGCTGGAGACGGGGTCGGCGGCCGTGCCGGTGGCGATGGTGTAGGTGCTGTCGCCGAGGCGTCGCCACAGGCCGGTGGCGCGGACCCCGGCGAGCATGCCCACGCGCTCGGCCAGGCGGTACTCGATGCGGAAGGGCGTGCCCCCCGCCTCGGGCACGGCGGTGGTGTTGCCGGCGAAGTCGCGCAGGCGGAGCCGGTATTCCACCGCGCTGCCGGGGCCGAGGGCCGGCGTGGGCAGCGTGCCGAGGAACGTCGTCAGGTCGGCGAGGCTCATCGGCAGGCGCTCCACGCCCTCGGTGCGGGCGCCGGTGGCGTCGATGACGGTATAGTCGACGAGGACGGCTTCGACGCCCGTGTCGTCGGCGGCGCGGATCTGGATCGCGGGCAGCTCGCCCCCGGCATCGACGGCGAGGACGGCGGGCGGGGCCTCCAGCAGCACGGGCGGGGCCCCGTCTGCGGGCACGCTCGTCGTGATGCGGACGTCGTCGAGGTACCAGCCGGCGAAGAAGAGGCTGTTGGCCTCGTTGCTGCCGTCGGTGCCGACGTCGAACCGGAGGCGGACGTCGGCGGCGGTGGGCAGCGGCACGACCACCTGCCGCCATCCGAAGCTGTAGCCGCCGAAGGCCGGTTCGCCGGCCATCGGGTTGCCACTGCCGGGGCGGAGCGTGCCGGTGTAGCCGCCGTCGGGTACGAGGACGGTCCACGTGGCGCCGCCGTCCGTGCTCGCCTTCACGTTGCCGCCGTCCCAGAGGGGTTCGGCGGTGGGCGTGCCGGGCATCGGCGTGCCGGCCGCCTCGAAGTCGTACCAGTGCCAGAAGACGAGGGCGGCGCGGTCGAGGCCGTCGAGGTTGAGCGCCGGCAGGGTGAGCGTGGCCCGGTGGGGCTCGGCGGGGTAGGGCCCGGCGAGGTTCGTCGCCCAGACGCGCTCGCCGGAGTGGGCCACCTGGACGCCGTAGGCCGGCACGCCGCGCGCCCACGCGCCGGTGGCCGCCAGCGCCTGGTCCGTCTCGAAGTTGTAGAGCACCAGCACCCCCTCGGTGACGATGCTGATCGTGAAGGCGCCGGTTTCCGGGAAGCGGGCCTCGTTGGCGTTCGAGGAGACGTCGCGGGCGCGGAGGGCGTAGCGGATCGTCGCGCCCTCCTCCAGGCTCTCGGCAGCGAAGGGGAAGGCGCCGACGTACCGCTGGCCCTGCTCCGCCCTCAGGAAGAACGTGCCGCTCTGCTGCGAGGCGCCGGCCGGCGTGAAGACCTCGAAGTCCACCTCCACCGTCCCGACGCCCTGGTTGTCCTCGACGTCTGCCACCACGCGCGCCGGCCAGGCCTGGATGGCCGCCACCGCGATGGGCTCGTGCGTGATCACCGGCGCCGCCGTGTCCGGCCCGACGCCGAAGCGGTACGTGACCTCCGGCGCCCCGGCGGGCAGGCGCGTCAGCTGCCCCGCCCCGTCGACGACCTCGACGTAGTAGACCACCTCGGCGGCCTCGGCGGGCAGGACGACGTCGGCGGCGAAGCGGTCGCCGCCGAGGGCCACCAGCGGCAGCGCCTCGAAGGCCCCGCCGTTCACCTGATAGAAGATGGAGGCGGTCTCGACGGGGGCGGCCACCGGCACGGCCTCGATCTCGAACGTGACCGTGGAACCGATCTCCTCGATGTAGGGCACCGGCGTGTGCGCCACGGCCGGCCCGAACGTGGAGGGGTCGACGTAGCCGTGCGCGCCCAGCCGGTCCAGCAAGACGGCGAGGTGGGCGCCGTCGTAGAGGTCGAAATCGGCCTGGATCAGGGCCTCTGCGGCATCTGCGAAGGTGACGGGGCTGGCGAGGTAGCTGTGCGAGGCGAGGTTGAGCCGGTCGATGACGGTCCGCCCGACGACGTCATAGATCTCCATGAGCGTCGTCGCCCAGAGCAGCCCGTCGAGGTAGATGTTGCCCGTCTGGTCGTCAGGGTAGACGCCTTCCCGGTTGACCAGGCGGCCGTTCCAGGTGTCATTGCCGTCCCACGAGAAGACCTTGCGCCAGTTCTGATCGTAGGCCGGGTTGGTCTCGGCGAGGTGGCGGGAGTAGGAGGCGGCCCAGTAGTCCGCCCAGCCTTCGTGGAGGGCCTGCCCCTCGCGCGAGGCGAGCAGGCCGGGGGCGCTGCCCTGGAGCAGCGCGTGGCCGTACTCGTGCCAGATCACGTCGGCGTCTTCGGCGTCGTCGATGCCGCCGTCGCCGAAGGCGAGGGCGTTCTGCGAGGCGAAATACTTGGAGTTGTCGGCGTCCCCCAGCCCATGGGGGTTGGCGCGCACGCCGGCGGCCTGGATGGGCCGCCCGACGTCGAGCGACTGCAGGTAGCGCTGGCTCGAATCGATATGATAATAGACCATGACGGCCTCGAAGGCGTCGTCGGCACGGCCGTAGCGGAAGCCGTTGGGGTCGGCCTCGGCGGGCGGCGTCGAGGCCCTGCCCCCGATGGCGGCGCTGCCGTCGACGGTGGCGTAAGGGCCGATGAGCCGGTAGAGGCCGTCGGTGCCCCGCGTGATGTCGCGCAGCGCGACCTCGATGCGCTCGGCGTTGAGCACGTCCACATCGGCATCCCCGGCATCCACGTACTGCCCGCCGTAGGGGACGCCGGCCGTCGTCAGCGGGTCGGGGTCGAAGACCAGACCGCTGCCGTCGGCGCGCGTGCCGGCCGTCTTCTTCGCGGTCCAGGGCGCTCCGTCTGGGTGGGCGGGGGTCGCGGCGGGCGGGCGGGCAGCC
>JAWWAN010000103.1:0-9246 GCA_033721675.1 Rhodothermales bacterium
GCGCATCCGCTCAAGCCGGTCGTCCACGTCGGGAAGGAAGGCCTGACCGACGCCGTCATCCGCTCCGTGGAGGAGGCGCTGCACACGCGCGAGTTGCTCAAGGTGAAGGTGCTCGAAGGCGCCCAGGAGGATCCCCGCACGGTGGCCCACACCCTCGCCGAGCGGATCGAGAACGTCACCGTCGTGCAGGTCATGGGCCGCATCGCCACGCTCCACCGGCCGAAGCCGGACGCCGAGCGGGCGTGACGCGGAGGGACGCCGCTGTACGAAGCCAGGAATCGAGAGAGCCCATCACCATGTTGAAGGATCAGATCCAGCAGGACCTCAAAGCCGCCATGCGCGCCAAGGATGCGGTGCGCCTTCGCACCGTACGCTCGCTCCGGGCCGCTCTCCAGACCCGCGAGATCGCGTTGCGGGAGGGTGGCGAAGCCGAGCTCTCGGAGCAGGAGGAACTGGCCGTCGTGCAGAAGCAGGCCAAGCAGCGCCGCGACGCCATCGAACAATACGAAGCCGCCGGGCGCGACGACCTCGCCGCCAAGGAGCGCGAGGAGCTGGCCGTCATCGAGGAATACCTGCCGCAGCAGCTCGGCGACGACGCCATCCGCGCGGTCCTCCACGAGGTCATCGCCGCGACGGGCGCCGCCTCGCCCCGCGACGTGGGCAAGGTGATGGGCGCCGCCATCAAGCGCTTGCGGGGCCGCGCCGACGGGCGCCGCATCAACGAACTCGCACGGGAGCTGCTCTCGGGGAGCAATGCTTGAGACGCTCACCGGCCTCGATCTGCTGATCCTCGGCGCGCTCACGGTGGGGCTCGTCGTCGGCTGGCGGTCCGGCCTGATCAAGCAGGCGCTCAGCCTGGTGGGCGGCCTGATCGCGTTTCTGCTCGCCCTGAGCCTGATGCATACGGTCGGCGCGATGCTCGCCGTGAGCCTCGGCCTCTCCAGCAGCCTTGCGCCCCTGCTCGGCTTCGTGCTCGTCTTCGTGGCCATCCAGGTTGGCGTCTTCGCGCTGGTGCGGCTGGTGGAGAAGGTGGTGGGGGTGCTGCGGCTCGGCCTCGTCAACCGGATGGCGGGGAGCATGATGGGGGCAGGGAAGGCGGCCCTGGCGCTCAGCATCGTGTTCCTCGTGCTGGCGCCCGTCGAAGTCCCTTCCGAGCCTGCCCGCAGCCGCTCCGCGTTTTATGCACCCGTCGCCGCCGCCGTGCCGGCCGCGTGGGACGCCGTGCGCGCGTGGTTCCCGCGCCTCCAGGACCTCTCGGAGCGCTTCGGCTCGTCCGTCCGCGAGCGGATCGAGGAACGCGGATAGCCGGCCTCGTCCGGCCGCGCCCTCGGTGCGGTGGAAACCGCTCTTGGATCCCGCGTCGGCCGGATCCTGCCCTGCGGACGGCCGTTGACCTACCGCCCTGACAACGTGGCTCGATTCATCCCCCTGCATGGTTCCCGTCTCGCTCCGGCTCCAGAATTTCATGAGCTACGGCACGGCCGCGCCCGTGCTCGACTTCGAGCTGTTCCAGGTGGTCTGCCTCTCCGGCCGCAACGGCCAGGGCAAGTCGGCCCTGCTCGACGCCATCACGTGGGCCCTCTGGGGCGAGGCCCGCAAGTCGAGCGGGAGCCACAAACCGGATGACGAGCTGATCCGCATCGGCCAGCGCACGATGCAGGTCGAGTTCGTCTTCGACATCGAGGGCGAGCGCTACCGCGTCGTGCGGACCTACACCCGCTCGGCCTCGGGCAAGACTACCCGCCCGGACCTCGAGCTGCACGTCTACGAGCCCGGCGCCGACGACTACCGGCCCCTCACCGGCGCTTCCATCCGCGAGACGCAGGCCCAGATCGACGGCGTGGTGGGGCTGGATTACAACACGTTCATCAACTCGGCCTTCCTCCTCCAGGGCCGCTCCGATGAGTTCACCAAGAAGCGCCCGAGCGAGCGGAAGGACATCCTCGCGCGCATCCTCAACCTGAGCCGCTACGAGCAGCTCTTCGGGCTCGCCTCGGAGCGCCTGCGCGAGGCCAGGCGCGAAGCCGAGCAGGCCGAGCACGACCTGGAGCGCCTCGGCGCTGCACTGGAGCCGGAAGGCGAGTGGAAGGAGGAGCACGCGCGGGTGGAGGCGGAGATTCAGACCGGCCGCGAGTGGCTGGAGGCGCTCCGCACCGAAGAACGCTGCCTCACCGAGCGCCTCGCCGGGCTGGATGCGCGGGAACGGGAGGCCGAGGCGCTGCGCCGCCGCCTCGACGCCCTGCGCACCCACCACGCCGAGCACCTGCGCGACGCCGAGGACCTCCGCCGCCGCATCGCCGAGGCCGGCGCGCTCATCGAACGCCGCGAGGCGATCCAGCGCGACCACCAGCGCCTGCTCACCCTGCAGCAGGAACGCGACGCGCTCGACCAGAAAAACGAGCTGTTCCGGGGCATCGAGAAGCAGATCGAACGCGTGGAGCATGAGCGCCGGGATCGCAAGGCCGCCCTCGAACGGCAGCTCGATAGGCTGAACGTCGAGGCCCGGTCTCTCCGCGAGCAGCTCGACCGCATGGCGCTGGATCTCGCCGAGAAGCCTTCGCTGGAGCGTCGCCTGGAACGCGCCCGCGCGGCGGCGGCCGAAGAGGAGCGGCTCGGCGCGGTCGCCCGGCAACGCCAGGAGATCGAGCAGGAGGCGGCCGTGGTCGAGCGCGAGCTGGTGCGGATGCGAGAGGCCCTCGCCGGCCAGCTCCACGCGCTGGACGCGCAGATCGCCCGTGAGGAAGCCGCGCAGGCCGACCTCCAGGCCCTGGAGCGCACCGAGGCCACCCTCGAAAAGGAGGCCGCCGAACGGGACCGGCTGGGCGAGGTGATGGAGTCCATCTCGCGCGAGGGGCAGGCCCTCGGCGAGGAGCTGCAGCGCCTCGCGGCCCATCGGCAGTCGGCCCAGGAAAAGGGGGCGGCCATCGACGAGCAGCTCGCCTTATTGGATCAGCCGGATGCCGGCGCCTGCCCCACATGCGGCACCGAACTCACCGAGGCCCACCGGCGGGAGGTGAGCACCCGATTGCGCGACGAACGCCGGAGCCACCGCGAGGCCGTCCAGGCGTTCGAGGCCCGGCTCGACCAGCACAAGCAGCGCCAGGCCGATCTGCGTGAACGCTTCAAGGAGACCCGCGCCCGCCACGCCGCCCTGGAGGGGGCGCCGGCCCGCCTCGCCACGCTGCGCGAGCAGATCCGTGTGGAGCGGGAGCGGCGCGAGGCCCTCGCCGTCCGCCGCGAGGAGGCCGCCCAGCTCCGCCGCCGGCTCGATGCCGACGACTACGGCCCCGAGCTGCGTGCCCGCCGCGATGCCCTGCGCACCCGCCTCGAAGGGCTCGGCTTCGACGCCGAGGCCTTCGAGCGCGTCCGCAAGGAAGCCGCCGGGCTGGCCGGGCTGGAGGCTCAGTTCAAGCGCCTCGAAGGGCTCGGGGGCGAGCAGCAGCAGAAGCAGGAGACGCTCCTGCACCGCGAGCGCGAGGCCGAGGCGCTCCGGGAGCAGCTGGCCGACGGGAGCGCACTCGCGGCCTCCCAGGCCTCGCTGGAACGCCTGCGGGGGCAGCTCGCCGAGGTCGGCTTCGACCCGCAGCGGTTCCGGGAGGTGAAGCAGGAGATCGAGGCGCTGAGCGGGGCCGGGCAGCGGATGAACGACCTCGTCAATGCCCAGCAGAACCAGACCGAGTGGCGCGAGCGGCTGGACGCCGTCGAGGCCCGCGCCGCGCAGCGCGAAGCGGAGATCGAGACGCAGCAACAGGCGCTGGCGGCGGTCGAAGGCACACTCGGCGCGCGCAGCGAAGTGGAAGCCGAGCAGCGAGCCAAACGCGCGGCGTGCGCCGAGGCCGAGGCCGCGCTGAACGCCGTGCGGGTCCGTCTGGGCGAGCTGAACCAGCGCCTGGAACAGGCCCGCCGCGACCGCGAGGCGCTGCGCCGCCGCCGCCGCGAGCGCCGCGCCGCCGAAGACCGCGCCCAGCTCTACCGGCGCCTGCGCGAAGCCTTCAGCAAACACGGCATCCCTTCGCTCATCATCGAGCAGACGCTGCCGGAGATCGAGGAGCGCACGAATGAGCTGCTGGAACGGCTCACCGAGGGCCGCATGAACGTCCGCCTGGAGACGCTCAAGGACAAGAAAACCGGCGGCACCAAGGAGACGCTCGACATCACGATCACCGACGAGCAGGGTGTGAGCCGGCCCTACGAGACGTTCTCCGGCGGCGAGGCCTTCCGCGTCAACTTCGCCCTCCGCATCGCCCTCGCCCAGCTCCTCGCCGAGCGCAGCGGCGTCCGCGTCCGCACCCTCGTCATCGACGAAGGCTTCGGGACGCAGGACGAGCAGGGCGTGCAGAACCTCGTCGAGGCCATCCAGATCATCCAGGACGACTTCGACAAGATCGTCGTCATCACGCATCTGCCCGAACTCAAGGAGGTCTTCCCCGTGCGGATCGAGGTGGAGAAGGACCCGGTGGACGGGTCGGCCTTCGAGATCATGGGGGTGTGACGGCCGGCGCCGGGCGGCGGGCGCGGCGCATCAGCACGAGCCCGCCCAGGATGAGCGCACCCCCGGCCCCCTGCGCCGCCGTCACGGACTCGCCGAGGAACAGCACGCCGCTGACCAGCCCTACCACCGGCACCAGGTTCCCGAAGACGGCCGTCTGGGAGGCGCCGACGTTCTTCACCGCCCCGTTCCAGATGGCCACGGCGAGGCCGGTGGAGAGGCCCCCCGAGAACAGGATCGCGCCCCACACCCAGGCGTCCACCTCGGCCCACACCACCGCATCCATCTCCGTCAGGCCGACGGCGATGAGGAGGGGGAGGGCGACGAGCAGCCCGTAGAAGGTGATGCCGGTGGGCCGCACCGCCCGCGAGAGGGGCTTGCTGAACGCCGTATACGCACCCCAGCACAGCGCCGCCACCGTCATCAAGACGTTCCCGACGAACGTGGCGTCGCTGAAGTCGATGGCGCGCGCGCCGCCCACGACCACCACCGCCGCCCCGGCGAGGCTGCCGAGGAGGCCGACCCAGGCGCCCGCCGTGAGAAACTCGTAGCCGCGTAGGTGCCCGATGAGCGCGGTCCAGAGCGGCGCGCTCGCCATGATGAGCGCGGCGCTCCCGGCCGTCGTGTGGTCTACGCCCACGATGAAGCAGAGCTGGTAGAGGAAGAAGCCGAGCAGCCCGAGGCCGATCAGAGGCCAGCGGTGCGTACGCAACGGCGCGGCGAGCGGGGCGCCGTCCCTTCGCTGAAGCACCGCGTAGAGCCCCCCGAGCACGACCGCCGAGACGAGGAATCGAAACAGATTCAGCGCGTGCGGCGGCATCACCGCCAGCGCCGCCTTGATCACGGCGAAGTTGACGCCCCACACGAGCACCGCGAAGAGGAGCCCGAGGTCGTACCGCAGCGTGTCCTGACGGCTCATGACGAAGGCGAGAGGCGCACCGCGCCGGAGGGAGGAGGCGAAGACCCCCCGTAGACGCACGGTATCGGTATTCGTTGTCGGCGTTTTGTACCTTGCAAGCAATTCCCGGCTGATTCATAGTCCCCCGAGGATGCATACCGACGGCATCAAGAAGCTCTACTATTCGATCGGCGAGGTGTGCGAGGCCACCGGGCTCGAACCCCACGTGCTGCGCTACTGGGAGACCGAGTTCGACCAGCTCCACCCCCGGAAGAACCGGGCCGGCCGCCGCGTCTACACCGACGAAGACATCGCGATGGTGGAGCGCATCCAGCATCTGCTCCGCGTCGAGAAATACACGCTCGAGGGCGCGCGGCAGGTGCTCGATCGGGCAGCGGACGAAGACGAGGTGAAGGCCGTGCCGGCGGAGCGGCGCCGGGAACTTCTCGCCCTGCGTGGGTTTCTACAGGCCCTCTTGAAAAAGCTTTGAGCCCTGCTTTTTTTACCCCGTCGGGACGTAGCGCAGCCCGGTAGCGCACTACAATGGGGTTGTAGGGGTCGCCGGTTCGAATCCGGCCGTCCCGACATCGAGAGCCCGGTCTTGGCCTCCGTGCCGAGGCCGGGCTTTCTTCGTTCGGTCCTGCGCCTGTGACATACCGGTTACCATGGATCCGGAGGCCCCGTCCCCCGCGTTAGCGGGGCGCATCGCCATGCCGGTGCTTTGACTCGGCCTCGCCCGTGTCGTAGCTTGCATCGGTCCCCGCCCTCTGCGCTTCGTAACCGATCCCCTGGCCCATGCCGGACGCCCCGAATGCTGCGTCGAGTGCCCACCTGGCGCAGGACTTGCAGCGCATCCGCGAAGCCCGCGGGTTTTCGCTCGACGCCCTCCATGAGGAGACCAAGATCCCACTGACGCTGCTCCGCCAGTTCGAGGAAACGGGCCTGGCGGACCACCCGATGTTCAACCGGGTCTACCTGCGGTCCCTCGTCCGCGCCTATGCCGAGCTCGTGGATCTTCCGACGGAAGCCGTCCTCGACGCCCTCGACGCCGCGCTCTCCGGCCACTACGATGGACAGCTGATGGCGCTCGACCGCGACGAGGAGCCGGAGCCGGAAGAGGAAGGGGAGCAGCAGCAGGAGGCCGCCGCGGCCGCCGCGGCCTCGGCTTCCGCTACCACCCAGGAGGAGGCCGCGCGCGAGGAGGCGGAACCCGAACCCGAGCAACCCGCCGAGCCTCCGGCAGCGCCGACCCGGGCCGCCCCCGAGGAGGAGACGTCCCCGCCGGGCGCGGCTCGCCGCCCCGAGCCCGTGCAGGAGGCGGCGGCGTCGGGGTCGGACTGGGATTCCGTATCGCCCTCGCCGTCCGCGGCGCAGCGCCAGCAGCCCGCCGCGCGGCGGGCCGGACGCACCGCCGTGGACGACGACGGCTCCCTCATGAAATGGGTCGCCGCCGGGGGCGTAGTCATCGTGCTCGCGGGGGGCATCTGGCTCCTGATGTCGCTGCTGGGCAACGGCGAGGAGTCGCCGGCGGCCGTGCAGCCCGTGGCGGCCGTCGATACGACGGCGGCAGACACCACCGCCGCACCCGAGCCGCAACGCCCGCAGGTCACCATCGGGGATACCCTGAACGTCGTCGTGGTAGCGCAGAACGGGCCCGTCCAGGGCATCCGCATCACGCGCGACGAGGATCTGCGGCGGCCGTACTGGATCGAGGAGGGGCAGGCCAAGGCCTTTCCGGCCCTCCAGCGCATCGTCATCGAAGAGCAGCTCAGCCGGATCCGCCTGCTGCTCGAAGGCTACCCGTATCCGACCGACCGCCGGGACGACCGTGGCCGGATCGTCATCACCCGCGAGACGGCCCAGGCCTTCGTAGACACGCTCTCGGGGCCGCCCGTAGATCTGCAGGCCGAGCTCGAACGCGTCCAGAAAGGCCCCATCGCAGATCAATGACCGGTACCGGCGGGCGGCTGGCACCACGGGGCCTCGCTCCGTAGATTGGCCGCGCCACTGGCCCGGGCAGACCGGGATCCTCTCCGCCTCACGCTCCACCGCGCCGCATGGACCTCGTCTCGGCCACCGCCGATCTGTTTCGGGAACTCGACTCGCTCGATCTGGACCTGCTCTCAGACGCAGACGGCGGCCGGCTCGCCGAGCGGCTGCGGGCCGTGCTGCGAGGGCACAACCATCGTTACTACGTGCTGGACGACCCCGTGGTGGCCGATGCCGCCTACGACCGGCTCTACCACGCGCTGGTCCGGCTGGAGGACCGCCATCCGGCACTCGCAACGCCCGATTCCCCGACGCAGCGCGTCGGCGCCGAACCGCTGGACCGCTTCGAGAAAGTCCGGCATCCGCAAGCGCTGCTCTCCCTCTCGAACGCGTTCGACGCAGACGACGTCCGTGCGTGGTACGACCGCTGCCGACGCGCCCTCACCGACGACGACGGCGAGCCGCCGGCGCCGCCCGTGACGGCCGAGCTGAAGATCGACGGACTGGCCGTGGCGCTGACCTATGAAGACGGGCGCCTGGAGGTGGCCGCCACGCGCGGCAACGGGCGGGTGGGGGAGAACATCACGCGCAACGTCCGCACGATCCGGGCGATTCCACTGACGCTGCCCCTCGTGCCCGAGGGGGCGCCTGCCGTGCCGGCGCGCGTCGAGGTGCGCGGCGAGATCTATATGCGGAAGAGCGACTTCGAGCGGCTCAACACGCGGCTCGCCGAGGCTGGAGACAAGCCGTTCGCCAACCCGCGGAACGCCGCCGCCGGCAGCTTGCGCCAGCTCGACCCCACCGTCACCGCCGGGCGCCCGCTGCGCTTCTTCGCCTACGGCGTCGGCCCGGTCGAGGGAGGAGAGCCCCCGCGCACGCAGCGCGCGCTCCTCGGATGGCTGCACGCGCTCGGCCTCCCCGTGAACCCCCACGCGCGCCGCTTCGAGCACATCGACGAGGTGCTCGCGTTCTGCGCCGATTGGACCGACCGGCGGGACACCCTCGACTACGAGATCGACGGCGTCGTGCTCAAGATCGATGACTTCGACCTCCAGGACCGGCTCGGCTTCATCGCCAAAGCCCCGCGCTGGGCCGTCGCTTTCAAGTTTCCCGCCCGCGAGGCGACGACCCGGCTGGAGGACATCGTCATCAACGTCGGGCGCACCGGCGTGGTCAAGCCGGAGGCGGTGCTGGCGCCGGTCGAGATCGGCGGTGTGACCGTCTCCCAGGCGACCCTCCACAACGAGGACTACATCGTCAGCCGGGATATCCGCATCGGGGACCCCGTCGTCGTCAAGCGGGCAGGCGACGTGATCCCGCAGGTGGTGCGCATCGTCGAGACCCCGGACCACGAGGCCCGCCCGCGCTGGCAGATGCCCACCCACTGCCCGGCCTGTGGCAGCGTGCTTGTCCGCCTCCCCGGCGAGGCCGACTATTACTGTATGGAGGCGGACTGCCCCGCGCAGTTCATCCGTCTTCTCGAACACTTCGCCGCCCGCTCCGCGATGGACATCGAGGGGCTGGGTGCGCGGCTGGCCGTGATCCTCGCCGAGCACGGGTACGTGCGCCGCCTGACCGACCTCTACCGCCTCCACGAGCGCCGAGGGGAGCTGGAGCAGCTGGAGGGGTTCGGCGAGAAGAAAGTGAGCAACCTGCTGGCGGGCATCGAGGCGTCGAAGGAGCGGCCTCTGGGGCGGTTGCTCTTCGGCCTCGGGATCCGGCACGTGGGGCAGGATGCCGCGCTGCGCATCGCCCGGGCCGTCCCTTCTCTGGACGCCCTCGCCGCCTGCACGAAGGAGGGGCTGGAAGCCATCGACGGCATCGGCCCCATCACCGCCGAGAGCGTGGTGGACTGGTTCGGCATCGAGGA
>JAWWAN010000104.1:0-9162 GCA_033721675.1 Rhodothermales bacterium
CGCTCACCAGATTGGAGCCGATGAAACCGGCTCCACCCGTCACCAGAAACTTGGCCACGCCACCCCCCCGGGCGATCCTCAGATTCTGTGGATGTTCTCGCCGGGGATGTCCTTGAGCGCGTTCCGGGTGTCCACGATGGCGCGGGCGTGCTCGGCGATGCCGGCGTAGGGGAAGTCGCTGTGGTCCGTGACGATCACGATGACGTCCTGCTCCCGCAGCACCTCCGCAGACAGCGCGACCGAGTCCAGCTCCAGCGTCTCGGTCGGGAGGCGGAGCGTGAGGTGCGGCACGTGCGGATCGCTGTAGGCGACGTTCTGGACGCCCTGCCGCCGGAGGATCTCGATCACCTTGAGCGCCGGCGCGTGGCGCGTGTCGTCGACGTCCCGCTTGAAGGCGACGCCGAGGAGGAGCACCTTCGCGTCCTGCGTGCTGACGGGCTGGGCGGCGATGGCGCGGTGGACGGCGTCGCTCACGTAGAAGGGCATCTCCTCGTTGATGCGCGCCGCGAGCGTGATGAAGCTCGTCTCGAAGTCGTACTTGCGCGCCAGCCACGAGAGGTAGTAGGGGTCGATGGGGATGCAGTGCCCGCCCAGGCCGGGGCCGGGGTAGAACGGCATGAAGCCGAACGGCTTGGTAGCCGCCGCCCCGACGACCTCCCAGATGGAGACGTCGCCCATGCGGTCGCACAGCTTCGCCAGCTCGTTGACGAGGGCGATGTTGACCGAGCGGAAGATGTTTTCGAGCAGCTTGCCCATCTCGGCCACGCGCGGGCTGGAGACCCGGTGCACGTGCGCGATGATCTGCTCCAGCGTGAGCGCGGCGACCTCCGTGCAGCCTGCGGTGACGCCGCCCACCACGACGGGCGTGTTCTCCGTCGTAAAGGTCTGGTTGCCGGGGTCCACCCGCTCCGGGCTGAAGGCGAGGAAGTAGTCCCGCCCCAGCTCCAGGCCGCGCGCGGCAGCCGCCTCGGCGAGGATCGGCTGCACGAGCTCCTCGGTGGTGTTCGGGAACGTCGTGCTCTTGAGCACGATCAGCTGGCCTTCGCGGAGCTGGGCGGCGATCGAGCGGGCAGCCGCCTCGATGTAGCGCGTGTCCGGGTCTTTGTGCTGCGTCACCGGGGTGGGCACGCAGATGAAGACGACGTCGGCCGTCCCGATCGAGGCGTAGTCCTCGGTGGCCGTGAACCGGCCCGCGCGGACGGCCTCGTGCACGGCCTTCGTCTCGACGTCCTGGATGTAGGAGAGGCCGGCCTGGAGCCGGTCGACGCGCGCCGCGTCGAGGTCGATGCCGAGGGTGGGAAAGCCCTGGTGGGCATAGGCCATCGCCAGCGGGAGGCCGACGTACCCGAGACCGGCCACGCCGATGACGGCCGTACGGTCCCGGATCTTCTCCTGCAGCGCCCGCAGCGGTTCGGGGTGCGGAAGGCGGGGCGCCTCGTCGAGCGCCAGGTCGGACGAAAGAGGCAGATGCATGTGCGTCGAAGATCTACGGATGGTGGAATGCGCGGAAGCGAGCCGTCTCGTTCCGGCGCTGCCGGTTAAAGTTCGAGTTCCAGGGCGGGGCGCCGTTCGGGGTCGGTGCCGTCTTCGAAGCCCGCGGCGGGCTGCTGGGGGGGGCCGTGCCTCCCGGCCTCGCTGCCGGATGCCCCGTCGCCGCCGACGGCGTGGCCCTCTGCCTCGCCCTGCGCCGCCTCGTCGAAGGCGAGGTCGACCGCGAGCGGCGCGCGGCGCGCCGCGCGCAGCGGCCCCACGTAGCCCAGCGCGCGCACGCCCACGTAGGCCGTGATGAACGTCGCGATGACGACGCCCACGCCGGTGGGCAGGTCGACCAGCGTCATCGAGACGGCGGCGATACCGCACCAGAGCGCGATGCCGTAGAGGAGCAGCACCGCGCGGCGCTGCGGCAGCAGGCGCGAGAGCCGGTGGTGAATGTGGTCGTGATCCGGCGCGAACGGGGAGCGGTGCTCGAGCAGGCGGCGCGTGATGCACAGCCCGGTGTCGAGCAGCGGCAGGCCCAGCACGATGACCGGGACGAGCAGCCCCAGCATCGGGTTCGCGTGGGCGCCGTCGCCCAGCGAGAGCGTCGTGATCGCCAGCGTATACCCCAGGAAGAGGCTGCCGGAATCCCCCATGAAGATGGAGGCCGGGTTGAAGTTGTAGATCAAGAACCCGGCCAGGGCCCCCACCATCAGCAGGGCCAGCGCCGCCAGGCGCACGTCCCCGTTCAGCCCGAAGATGGAGGCCAGGCAGACGAAGGCGATCATCACCACGCCCGGCGCCAGGCCGTCCAGGCCGTCGAGCAGGTTGACCGCGTTGAGGATCCCCACGATCCAGAGCATCGTCAGCGGGACGGTGTAGAGCGTCTGCTGGTAGGGGTCGGCCGCCATGAACGGCAGGTTGGCGACCTCCACGTGGTACCCCGCGTGCATCAACAGGTAGGCCACGGCGGCTTGCAGCATGAACTTCTGCTTGAAGCCCAGCCCGCGCACGTCGTCGTAAAATCCGGTGGCGAGGATGATCAGCGCGCCCACCCCGACGATCACGACGGGCGTAGAGAGCGTGAGGGCCAGCAGGTCGCCCATGAGGAGCAGGCTGACCAGCCCGATCCCCACGGCGCCGGCGATGGCCACGCCCCCGACGTTCGGCGTCGGGGCCGCGTGGCGCTTGCGCTCCCCATCGGGCGCGTCGACCCAGCCCCTACGCAGGGCGACGGTGCGGACGAGGGGGACGAGAAGGAGGGCGGCTAGGAACGGAACGACCAGAGCCGACAGTAGCCCAAGGGTGATCATAGACTACGCATGCAAAAAGATGGAAAATCAAGTCGAAGCACGCTCCTTCAAGGACCCCTGCTCTCCGCTCCTCAAATCATGCACTCGTGCAGGTACTTCCTTCAACGTCTTCGGTGAGAAAACACGCAGGGGGGTACCTGCCGCGCATTCAACCGGCGTACCACGCCGAGGGGATAAATCCGTCGCCTCGATTCTACAGGAAAGGGTGATCGGCGTAAGTCTATGAATTACAAATAATTAAGAGAATGCCAATTTAATCGTTTGATAATTCTGGACCCGCGCGCACGTCTCTATTGGGGTCTCAGACTCGGACGGTAGTGTTGTTACGATACCGTCACGTGGCTCACAGGATGGCGACGAGGCCGAGGCCGGCTTCCAGCCCGTCGAGGTCTCCGAAGGCGTACCGTGCGTGGACGGGGATGGTCAGGCGCGGCGCCGGCGTGAGCGCCGGGGCGAGGCGGATGCCGTAGACGGTGATCCGGTCGAAGAGGGCATCGGGCTCGTACCGGGTGCCGTCCACGGCGAGCGTCGCGCGGAGGGCCGGGCCGAGCCGCACGCCGTACTGCGCGGCCGCCCCGAAGAGCCCCGCCCGTGCCGGGGCGGGCTCCGGCTGCAGCCCGCCGGGGGCGAGCGCCCGTCCCGTCCCGACCGTCCGGTAGCGGAGGCCGATCTGGAGGTCGTGCCGGGGCAGGGTTTTCCGGATCTGAGCCTGCGCGGTGATCCGCTGGCCCGCCTCGTACACGGTGACGTCGCCGATGGCGTCGGCGTCGTACCGGGTGAGGGTGCCATCGGCGGTGAGGCGGAGCGTGCGCCCCACCTGCCACGCGCCGCCGACGGTGAAGCGCATCTCGTTGCCCCAGTCGTAGGCGTCCGGCAGATCGGAGACGGGGTCGAAGGCGCCGTGGTAGCGGTACGCGGCGCCGAGCGTGATCGCCACGGCGTCCGAGAGCGCCGCCACGAGGGCGACTCCCGGCGCGACGGCGAGGCCGCGCCCGAAATGGGGGACGCGGAAGTCGTACTGGCTCAGGCCGAGCTGGAAGGCGGTCGCGTAGGCCGCCTCCGAGAGCCTGCTGGTCCCGGTCGGCACGTCCACGCCGAGGTCGAAGACGAGGCGGGCGCGCTCGAAGCGGATGAGGTAGTCGAGCCCGAGGTGCAGGTCCGTCACGCCCTCGACGGGTTCGAAGCCCGACCCTTCGGCGGCGGCCCGGCTGATGCCCAGGCGGAGGCCGAGGCTGGGGCGCAGGCGCATCTCGGCCGTCACGGGGATGCTCACTGCGCGCAGGCGCTGCTCGTCCTGCATCCAGCGCTGGTAGACGGCCGAGACCGAGAGGCGCAGCGGCGGCACGGTGCGGCCGGGGTCTTCGGCCTCGGGCGGTGCGGTCTGGGGCTGCGCGGCGGCGGGCAGGCCCGCGAGAGCCAGCAGCAGGGCCATCAGGAGGCGGCGGGGGCGGGAGCGCGATGCGGTGGTGTTCATCGGATCAGGAGCATCTTCTGCGTGGCCGTGAAGGCCCCCGCGCGGAGGCGGTACAGGTAGAGGCCGCTGGCGGCGGGCACCCCCCCCTCGGTGCGTCCGTCCCAGAAGGCCGTATAGCTGCCGGGCTCGTGCGCGGCATCGACGAGGGTGCGCACCCGCTGCCCGACGAGGTTGTAGATCTCGATCCGCACCGGGCCCGGCGCGCTCACCTGGTAGCGGATGGTGGTCACGTCCCGGAACGGGTTGGGGAAGTTCGGTGCCAGGTGGAAGGCGGCGGGAGTGAGGGGGATCCCGTCCCGGTGCGCGTCCGCGTACTGCGGAGTGCTCACCAGGATGCGGAGCCGCCGGACCGCGCCCGCCTCCGGCGGTAGATCGACCGCGATGGTGCTGTCGGTGAGGGCGAGCGCCTGGCGGCGGTCCCGGTCCAGCACGTAGAGGCCGTAGCCCTCGGGGAGGCGTCCCTGGCCGGCGAGCCGGATCCGCACGGACTTCGCGGGGCTGGTGCCGTCCACCTCGAGGTCCCAGTGCGCGCCCCCTTCGGGCATCGGCTTGAAGTTGCCGGCGTAGCGCGTGCCCTCGTCGACGACGGCCACGCGCACGTACGGCCCGAGGGGCGGGGCCTTGGTGAAGTCGAGGGCGTCCTGCCCGGCGTGGGCCTGCTCGGCGAACCCCAGGTACGTCTGGGTATCGCGCAGGGGCTCGCCGGCTACGTCGGCGAAGAGCCGGAGGCGGTACGAGGCGCCGCCCCCCGGCGCCCCCTGTTTTCCGCCCGATGCCCCCGGCGAGAGCGCGACCGTCAACGGCGTGGGGGCGAGGTTGTGGACGAAGTACCCTTCCCACGGGTTGAGGAGGGTCTGCCCGTACTGAAACCCGAGGCTGTCGTAGGCGACCGGGGCTTCGATCCGCGGATCGAGGCTGGCGGCCGGCCACGCCACCGGGAACGCATACGGGTTGCCGATCTGGTTCCAGCCGGGCTGCAGCGTGAGGCGGAACGGCATGGACGGGTCGGCCGAGCGGCCGTTCTCCACGTCGAAGGGAGCGCCGTCGCTGGTGATGAGCCAGAAGCCGTTCCCGGCGGCGAAGGAGCTCGCCAGCGCCGGGTACTCGGCGTAGTCGTCGCCCTCCCACCGGAAGAGCCGCCACCGGCGCGTGTTGTAGGGGCCGTAGTCGTCGGTGAGGACCGCGTCCACGGCTGCCTGATCCAGCACGAGCGGCACGGAGATCATCCGGTGGTCCCGGGCCGGCAGGGGGAGCGGGGCCTCCACCCGGCTCACGAAGGCGGGCAGGAACAGGGGCTGGCTTTCCGGGGCGGTCACGGGCAGCGTCACCACGCCGCTGCCGGCCGTGACCCGCACGAAGTATTCGACCCCGCCGAGGCGGACGGCGATGCCGGGGATCGTCGCCCGGTACTCCGGCCCCGCGCCGGAGACTTCGGCCGTCCGGAAGGAAGTCTCGCCGGCGCTGCGGTAGCGCACCTCGCGGGTGCTGGGCCGGAAGCCCGCCGGCAGGGTGAACGTGACCGTGACGTCCTCGCCCAGCCTCGCCACGCCCCCGGTCTCGGCGCGGATCGTGCTGGCCTGGCCCGCCAGGGGGATGCCCAGCACGGGCTGGGTGAGGCTGTTGCTGGCGATCTGGAGCGTGGACTGCTTCGCCCCGGCGGTGGTGGGGGCGAAGCGGACCGGCAGGAGGATGCTGTCTGTGGGGGCGAGGCTGAACGGCGCCGGCCGGCCGTCGAACGCGAACTGGGTCGAGTCTCCGCCCGTGATCCGCTGGTCGAAGATCGTGAGGTTCGCCTGCCCTGTATTGATCAGGAGAAGCGCCCGGGTGGTGTCGAGGCCCGCGAGCAGCCCGCCGAAGTCGATCTGGAGCGCGCTCAGCGCGAGCCGGGGGGCGAGCGTCACGGCACGCAGGGCGAGGTCGAGCCGGGGCTCGTCGGGGTCGTTGCTGAAGAGCGCCAGGACGGCGCTCTGCGGCCCCTCGGCGCCGGGCACGAACTGGACGGTCAGGGGCTGCGCCTCGCCCGGCCCGAGGCCGAAGGGCGGCGCACCGCCAGTCACCTGGAACTGGTCGGCCCCGGCTCCTTCCACCGCGAGCGAGTCCACGACGAGGTCGGCCGTGCCCACGTTGGAGATCGAGAACGTGAAGGCCGCGCTGGAGCCGACGGCGACCTCACCGAAATCATATCCGGTGGAATCCACCGCGATGTCGGCGCTGGCACCCTGCCCGAAGAGCAGGATCTCGCGGGGGTTCTCGTCCGGGTCGTTGCTGAAGAGGCGCAGCCGGGCGCTCTTGCCGCCGTTCGACGCCGGCGAGAACCGGATGCGCAGCGTGTCTTGCTCCTGTGGCGCGAGCGTGAGGGGGAGCGCCGGGGCGACGAGGCCGAAGAGGCCCGCGTCGTCGCCGGCAACCTCGGCGGCAGTGACCTCCAGGTCGGCCAGCCCCTGGTTGAAGAGGAGGACCTCCAGGATGCTCGTCGCCCCCACCGCGACGTCCCCGAACGAGAGGGTCGTCTGGCTCACGCCGAGGTCGGGAAAGCCGCGTCCCACGCCTGCGAGGGGGACGTCGAGCGGGTTCTCGTCGGGGTCATCGCTCTCGATGCGCAGGACGGCGCTCTTGGGGCCGAGGGCGGTCGGGGCGAAGCGGACCGAGAGCAGCTGCACCGCCCCGGGTTCCAGGATGAAGCCGCCACCGCCGCTGAGGAGCTCGAACTGGTCGGCGTCGGGGCCATGTATCTCGGTGGCGAAGACGATGAGGGCGGTCGTCGAGTCCTCGTTCGTCAGCGCGAAGGCCCGGTCCCGGATGCCGCCGACCGTGACGGGGCCATAGTCGAAGCCCATGGGCTGGACGCTGACGTCCGGCGCTTGCGCCAGCACGCCGGTGCTCCCGAGGAGGAGGAGCAAGAGGAGGCACAGCAGGATCACTCTCATGAACGGTTAGAAGGCTTGGTCGCGCGGGGCGCCGCGCAGGTCGCTCGTCCAGGGGTGCTCAGTTTCCGGTGGGTCGGGGCGGTGCCGGCAGCTCACCCAGCGTGCCCGGTGGCAGCGGGCGGATGCCGGACCCGGTGCCAAAGCCGGTGCCGAACCCGAAACGGTGCCCTACCTGCTGGAGCCGGGCATCCAGCAGGTAGGGCGTGACGGCGTGGGCTTCGAGGCGCGCGATGAGGGCCCGCAGGCCGGCCTCGCCGGTGCCGCGTGCCAGCAGCTTGGTCTCGGCGGCCTCGGCCCGCGCGAGGGCCGGCGCGAACCGGGGCTGCAGGGCCAGCGCCTCGCGGTAGAAGGCGGCGCTGCGCTCGAGGTCGCCCGCCGCCTCGCGCGCCAGCCCCTGGCTGTAGGCCGCCAGCGCATCCAGGCCGATGCCGGTGACCGGGGTCCGGCGCTCCCGGTTCGGCAGCCAGATGCGGAGGGCATCGATGAGCTGGTCCATGAGGTCCCGCTCCAGCGCCGGCAGGGCCTCCAGTGGACGCTCGGAGGACACCGTGAGGACGTCCTCGGTGGTGAGGTCGCGGAGCACCAGATCGACCGCGATCCGGCCGTCCTGGATCGTGCACGTCCCGCCGACGATCTTGCCGGCGCCGAGCATGCGCCCCACCCGGGCCGCCCGCGCCACGCCCGCCGGCGCCGCCGCGGTCAGCTCGAAGGCCGCGCGCACGCGGCCGGGATCGACGGCATCGAGCCCCTGAAGCTGGTCCAGGTTGCGGCTGAGGACTTCGCTCAGGCCGGCGCCCAGGTTGGCGTGCTGCGGCAGCCCGCCCTGGCAGGCGAACGGAAAGACGGCGTAGGTGTCTGGCGAGAGCGCACCGGGCGGCGGGAGCGCATCCTCTGCCGGCGGCGCGGCGAAGGTGCGCCGCAGCGCGCCCTCCCGCAACCAGGCGATCCGCCCTTTCGTGGCACGGCTGTAGGGCGAATCCACCGACAGGGTGGGCGCCTGCTCGTAGGTCGCCAGCGCGGCCTCCGGACGGCCCATCAGCTCCTGCGCCAGCCCGGCATAGAACCACAGCTTGGGGTCGGAGCGGTCCTGCGCGACGGCTCGCGCCAGCACCCCGGCGGCCGCCTCGACGTGCCCGGTCCGGAGGTAGAGCACGCCGAGGTCGCGCTGCGCCCGAGCCTTCGTCCGGGCCTCCATGCGGAGGGTCTGCGCCTCCCAGTAGTATTCGGACAGCGTCTCGCGGGGAGGCTCTGCCGTTCTACAGGAGAGTCCCACCATGGGAATCAGAACGAGGATGCTCCACGTCAGCCAGCCGGCAGGGGCGGGCGGGCGACCGGAACTCGGCGGTGTGGCTGGGCACATGATGCGCTACGGGCGTTAGGACGCGGCCTCGGGTACGGGGCAGGCTCGGCGCCGGCATTCTCTGATCGAAGGGCCGAAGAGCATCCGGGCCCGGCCCCCCCCGGCCTCCTCAAGAAATGTACCGCTTGCAGGCGGGGCGTGGCTCCGCCGGCGCGTCAGGGCGCGGGGTAGGAATAGGTCACCTGGAAGGCTTCGCGGGGGTCGCTCTGCTCGGCGAAGGGGATGCCGCCGAGCTCTATCCAGGCGTGCCCGGTCAGCTCCTCCGCGTGCTTGGCGACGCCGAAGTGTAGCCGCACGGGATGGCCCCACTTTTTCAGGAAGTGGAACAGCAGCACGGACTGCTTCATGCAGTAGCGATCGCGGAAGGAGACCCGGAGGAGGCTCTTCGTCAGCCAGGCCAGGCGATCCGGGGAGACCGGGGCGCTGGCCACCCGGCGCGTACGCGGGTCGAAGACGGCCAGGAGGCGTGGCAGCGAGAGCACCCGCTGCAGGACGAGCAGCGCCGCCAGCATCACGCTCATGCGCACTAGCAGCCCCACCTCGGCCGGGCGCAACGTCGCGATCCGCGATGCGATGCGCCGGGAACGGCGGCGCGCAGGGCGGTGGGCACCG